>JAJYDZ010000036.1 GCA_021790415.1 Thermoplasmata archaeon
CTGGAAAATTCTTTAACGATGCTTTCTATGGAAATTGTTTTAAATGAGATGTTATTAAAATTACAAATCTTCTCTACATCAATCAGATCCTCATCTGGAGAATTTGAATCCGGCATGTAAATAGGGAAAATTCTATCTTTTTCAATTGATTTTGCCAGGAGTGTTACAACAAATGAACTGTCTATTCCCCCGCTCAGTCCTATGACGGCATTTTTACCATTTAAATTGTCAGACAAAAACTTTTTTATGCCGTCCAGAATCAATGAAAACAACCTCTAATCAGGTATGCCACAACTGGTTAATTAATATTTCAATATGATGACCCAGCAAAAAGTTATTGTCTTTATCAATGTATTGTACTATTTATTGGTTTAGTGTCAGACGTCAACCTCTATCAATGAATGAGCTCATCTTGGTATTGATCACCCCACGATTAAGGACAGTTTTATCAGAACACAATAATTGGTCTTTCACATTTGTACGTAAAACCCGGGAATATTGAATATTTCAATTATTTGTTAACTAATATATACAGAGGATTTTCTTTCATTTTCTATCCTTCAAGGATATTCTCCATCAGCAGTTATCCTTACTATAAACCCATTTTGATTATCTGTCTATTCAGAAAGATGCCAATCCATTTCCAATCTTCACTAATCGGATTACTATCTTTGGTTGTGGCTTACAGCACTCTATTAGAATGAATTCAAGTTTAACTGCTTTCATCTCCCCAAAGACCGAAATTGGAAATTGTATTCCTATTTGATTTCAATTCTTCCTATTCAGCAGATTTATAAGATTTTTAAAAAGCATTGATGTTGTAACCGGGCCTACTCCACCTGGAACCGGTGTTATAAAATTAGCATAATCAATAAGTGTTTCTAAATCACAATCTCCCGACATTTTGCCGTCCTTAAAATTAATGGAAGCGTCAATTATATTCACTTCCTGCCTAAAATCTTGTTTTGAAAAATACTGATATTTGCCTATTGCAGTAACAACGGTCTTAGCAGATTTCACTAGCTCAGATAAATTTAATGTTTTGCTGTGACAGACTGTTACAGTATAGTTTGAGTTCAGCAGCATCATGGATAAGGGTCTACCAATGATATTTGACCTGTTAATTATTAATATTTCAGATCCTTTCGGTAAACTTAGCGTTTCAATAATTCCGTGAATTGCCATGGCAGTAGCCGGAAATACATTCCCTTTGTTCATTAATATGAGACCTTCATTAAATGGATTCTGGGAATCAACGTCCTTATTTGGAGAAATCGTCATACTTAGTTTAAACAGGTTTAAATCTGCTCGCAATGGGCTCTCCAATATTATCCCGTCAAGGTCATTAGACTGGTTCATACTTTTTATTTGTTTAACTATATCCTCTTCGGGAAGATCTTCTGGAAACCTTATGATTTCCGTATCAATTCCTAACTGCTCTCCCTTTTTTAATTTTGACCGTATATACGATTCCTGATCTGGCGAATGGATAGTAGATAATATAGCTAATTTTGGTTTTCTTCCCCATAAGTCCAAGAACTCTTTTGCATCATTTCTTGTTTTTTCATCAATACTCCTTGAAAAATCCTTTCCGTTAAAAATATCCGTCATTCCATCTCATTCCACTTAATGACACTCTTTATTTCCCCTGCAGGTTTTACAGTAAACAGAGTTACATCTTGCGGTTTAAAAATCCCGGTTATCATTCTGTTCATTACTCCCGGGTGCCCCAGATGCCATTTCTGAATTAAATCAAGCGCTCGCTCATAATGAATTCTGGCAGCATCCACAGAACCACATACGGTAATATTCCTTTCGACAATCCAATCAATGTCATTACCAGTTATAACGCCGTCAGGTGCCTTCCCGTTCGTTCCGAATAATATTACTACTCCGTTATAGTTAACCTTTCTCAAAAATCTAACTATGGTGGATGGATCACCGCTGGTATCAATTAAGAGATCCAATTCAAAATTGTTCGGGAAATTTACATCCTTTGAATAATCAACAAAATTCACATCAAAATTTTGACACATTTCAAGTTTGCTGTCCTCAATTGCATGACGGTTTGCCATGTAGGTGTTAAAACCATATTCACGTGCAACAAATGCATAAAGAAAGGCTTCACAGGCGCTTCCTATTATGAGTGCATTCTTTCCCTCATATGTGGAAAACTGATTGGGGTAAACAGCCCTTGAAGATACTTTCTCAAAGACCTCAAAGGCCTTGACTACGTTCTTCAAAGGCTCTGTTAATACTCCTATCTTTGAGAGGTCTTTGCTCTTTACCGGTACAAGATTTTCTGGAACTTCATAGAAGTAATCTCTCATAAAACCATCTAGACCTGTTATTCCTGTTTCATGCTTCTTACCATCAGAACAATTATCCGGTCTCCCAATTCTACAGTTTGGACAATCTCCAGGTCTCCTCACTATTGGAACTACAAGATCACCTTTTTTAAATACGGGAGAGTTGGATGATTCCACCTGACCTATGCATTCATGACCCAGAACCTGAAAGTCTGAACCTTCAGGTGGGTAAGCGAATTTTAATGCACCTTTAACAATTCCTCTGTCGGTTCCGCATATTCCAGTATAAAGCGTTCTGACCTTTATTCCGTTTACTTTTCCTGCTTCACCATCAATTTTTTTGTATTCAATTCCCTCCGAAGGCGGGTGAGTTATTAATGCACCAATATCGTTCATACAATGATATGGTCTTATTTTTGTAATAGTTTTGCTTTTTGAATTCAAAATACCTGATTGAAAATAAATAATGTGTTTTGCTTTCGCATAATTCTCACAATAGTTTCCTTTATCAACATCTTATTTTTTGAACCTGAAGGTGTATACTAATACCGAACCTATTCCTGCAATTGTTATAATGGAGCCTACTACTGCATAAATTTCAACACTTGACAAGCCGCCTGAGGTTGAATTACTAGAAGAGTTTGAGGTTGTATTGAAGAAGATAGTTTCCTTTATGTTTGCTCCATTAACTACAATACTACCAGATGAGGATGTTTTATATCCTGATATTGCTCCAACTGTGAATGTATATGTGCCATTTTGAATCGTAAATGATATTGTGTTCGTGCTGGAGGACTGTGTTGATCCGTTAAAGGTGATTGCCCATGAGGTACCAGATAGAAGTCCTGACTCAGTAAAAGTTATGGTATATTTTGAAGGGGTTGTTTTGGTTGGACTGAATGTTGTTGAAATTGTTACATTGTTTCCATCAACATTTGCGTTTCCGGAAGGTAGTGACAGAATATAATTTTCAATTGATCTTACTGTATATTCATACGATCCATTTGTCTCTGTGAATGTTATCGTTGAGTTTGTTGATGATCGAGATAAGTTATTAAGGGTTACAGACCATGATGTTCCTGAAATTAAACCTGCTTCGGAAAAAGTTACTTTATACGTTACCTCCGAGAATGTGATTGCTTCTGAGACAGATGAACCGTTGACCCTGAATGATGTGTTTGCAAATGATACCTTATAGATCTTATCAGAAGTTGTGATTGTGAAATTATATGTGCCGTTTGTAATAGACATTGAATACGAAGAATATGTGATTGGTCCTGAGGGTAATTGACCTGTTATGTTGACATACCATCCGGTACCTATTGCTAAACCTGATTCTTTGAATGTAACCTGATATTTTACCTCTGAAAATGTGACTGATTCCGACAATGACGCCCCATTTATTGTGAATTTTGATGAACTTGCGGAGAGGTTTTTTAGAGGTGTTCCAATTGTATAATAATATGTGCCGTTTGTGAGATTTATTGTGAAGGAAGAACCTGCAGATATTTGTCCTGAGGAATTTTCACCGGTAATGTTAACATACCATGTAGATGTAGAAGGTAATCCTGACTCGGTGAATGTAACCTTATATTTTACATTAGAGAAGGAAATATTCACCGGCAAAGTAGCTCCATTTACTGCGAATTTGGATGAACTTGCCGCGTAGATTTTATCAGGTGTTCCAATTGTATAATAATATGTGCCGTTAGCTAGATGTGTTGTGAAGGAAGAACCTGCAGATATTTGTCCTGAGGAATTTTCACCGGTAATGTTAACATACCATGTAGATGTAGAAGGTAATCCCGATTCTTTGAATGTTACTATATATGCTTTGACGAATTTAACAGGTATTGATTTTGCCGAATTATTTACTCCAAATGAAGAGGATTGAACTAATTGAGAGAAGTTCTTATCCGATGTGGATAATGTGTAACTATAAGTTCCATTGACAAGTGAAAATGAATAAGTCGGGGTTAGAATCTGACCAGACTTCATTCCATTTGTTAGGTTCACGTACCAAGGTGTACCAGTGTTCAACCCTGTTTCAGCAAATGTTATATTATATTCTTGTGCAATAGCGCTTAAATTGTCTGAAATGAAATTTGCTACATATACGTATCCAGTTGACGGATCATAAGCAATTCCCATTGGCCTGTTACCTACGTTTATTGTGCCGATAACATTATTTGTATTGTTGATTACAGATACATCAGCAGACTGGTCATTCGCTATATACACATAGTCATTGGCTGAATCAAATCCAACCCCACACGGATTAGCGCCAACTGAAATAGTATCTATTAAAATGTTCGTTTTATTAATAACAGAAACGCTATTAGATTGAGAATTTGCTACATACATATATCCATTTGTTGAATCAAATCCGATTGCACATGGAACAGATCCCACCGCTACGGTATCTACTACCTGATTTGTTTTGTTTATAACAGATACATCGTTTGATCCACGATCGGTTACGTATATATATCCGTTCAATGTGTTATAAGCGACTCCTGTTGGACTGTTTCCAACTGAAACAGTTGATATAACTGAAGTGGAAGTGTTAATGACTGAAACAGTACCAGAATCACTATTGGCGACGTAAACACATCCATTCAATGGATCAAATGCGTCGCCCATGGGATAGGAACCAACAGAATAGGTTGCTGTGACTTGATTTGTCTTATTTATCACTGAGACACTATTTGATACATAATTAACAACATACAAATATCCATTCAAAGGGTCAAATGTGATACCTATCGGAGATGAACCAACATCGATGTTAGCAATTACCCTATTTGTCTTATTTATAACTGATACGTTTGAAGAAAGATAATTAATGACATAAAGATATCCATTATCTGAATCATATGCCATATTGTGAGGGCCGGAACCAACTGAAATATTGTCAGTTGAATTAAATGTCATCATTGGATGGATTGAAACAGAGATTCCGTTTTCCAATGGGTAATTTTGTTTGGGATAAACATTTGTTACTACAAAAGCAGTGGTTATGAACAATAACACTACAATAATACTTGTTATTTTTAATATATTGTTTCTCAATAATAATCGTTCTATATTTTTCAATATGATTTAAATGTATTTACTGTTTGATTACCATGACTATTTGAAGATAATCGCAATTTTTCATATTCTAGTATAATCGTCTTGTTTCATCAACGGGTAAAACTCCCGATAACAGATACGTTAAATGAATTGTTAGCACATTACGATTACCACCTTTATAACTAAATTTCTTTTCTTATAAGTCTCACTTTCATACGTTCCTAAAAAAATTTAAAACGGCCAATATTCTAATATTTTTAGCCTTAAACTCTCATTTCAATTATAATAAATTCAATGAAACCCCACTCCGAATCTAACGATGGAATTTTACAGAATTGGAAATTATTCCAGCCCTATTGATCTCATTGAAACAAATTACTCATAACTGGTGTCCCATTTTTTCTTTTTTAGTTGTTAGATAAAATCGATTATATTCTGTCGTTGCACTTTTTACGGGAATTCTTCCTGAGACATTGATTCCCGCCTCTTTCAGAGAATCTATTTTCAGTGGGTTATTGGTCATCAATTTAATTGACTTGATATTAAAATAATTTATAACTTCAACTGCAAAACTGTAATCCCGATTATCTGCAGGCAAGCCCAGTTTTAGATTTGCTTCCACCGTATCATAACCTTCATCCTGAAGGCTATAAGCTTTTATCTTATTCAGAAGACCAATTCCCCTACCTTCCTGTCGCAAATAAATGAGCATTCCAAATGGCTGGTCACCAAGGTAAACAAGTGATCTCAAAAGTTGGTCCCTGCAGTCACATCTCTTTGAACCAAATACGTCTCCGGTAAGACATTCCGAGTGAATCCTTACTGGAACATCCTCCTTTCCAAATACATCTCCTTTTACAAGAACTGCATGTTCTTCTGATTTTGAATTTTGAAATGTGTAAATATCAAAAAGTCCCGATATTGTAGGCAATTTAGCTTTTGCCGAAAGTTTAATCATACCACCAAAGATTTTCTTTTAATATTTTAATATATATGTAAATTTTTTTCACGTTTTTTTACAAATTAATATTTGACCATCGTAGTTGAATAAATAATACAGTTCTTTACCTGAAAGTTTGGATTCAATTGAGGTTTTGAAATTGTAATATTCCTCTGATGGATTGTACCTAGGAAATATTTTTCCGGCACCCAATGAATTAAGGGAATTTACTAAATGATCCTCAGAACTTTCACCTATAATGCAATAGGTTTCACCTGGAAATTCTTCCTTCTTTTCGTCAGATGTTAAAATTACCCTTCGCTTGTCCCTATATAGAAAAGGAAGAGAGAGATTATTAGAAACGTTTCCTTCTAACCCGGCGTATATAACTGCTGGATCAACTGAATATATGTATTTATGAGGGATTTTTATTGAGTGATTTATCTTATCTTGAACATCTGATTCTACTGTGATCATTTTTGGAAGTAAAACGGCTGAAAAATTCTTTCTCTTGAGCTTTCCAATATATACTGTAAACCGATTCAATGAACCATTTATGGAAATATACTCCGATTCAAAATTTTCTATATTGATCTTACTCCTTTTCATTTGCGGAGGAAGATCGAAGACAAATTCTTTGGTTAAATGCTCATAGAGTTCTATTATTTCATAGGGATTTGGCAATAGACTCCTAATATTTCTTTCTGCTTCAGTTTCCGCCCTTAATGGGTCAGAAAATATTATTGATGGGTGTAAAACATCAATATTCTCTTTGTGAAAATCATTGTTGATAAAGGAAGGCATTTCCCAATCATAGGCTTTAGAATTTAAAAGGGACAGGAGATATCTTACCTTATCTATCTCTATACCCGCAACTTTTGAATTCCTAGCAAAAAAAATAGACTGTATTCCAGCTCCCGATCCTATATCTATAATGCGATTTCCCTTGAGTCTTTCAGACCTGTACATCGCAACGCTCTCTGGCGTGGAATATCTAGATGAATAGCCATCAAGCCAAATTTTCTCATAGTTTGTAAATTTCGATTCTGATCTTAATCTTGAAATTGATAGATCAAAGATTATTTTACTTTCAGATGCGGAAAGTTTTAGTTCTTTACCTATGATATCTGCACTTCTTCCCTCACGAATTTTATCTACTGCCTTGTTGATTAGGGAATCCCATAATTCATATCCAGATTCTAATTTCAAGGATTCTTCCAGAATCTTTTCAAAAATACGATCTTTCGACTTATCTTTATTTTCCATTGTCCTAATTAGGGTATATCTGCATATTAATAACGATTTCATTCTTTTTCTATATGTTACATATCAATTGTTACTCCCAACACAAAAAATAAGTCTTGAGAAAACCACATATGTTAAAATATGTTAAAAGAATTTAGATTGTCGCTTGATACTATGTTGAGGTGCTTTGGTGAAGTTTATCTTTAAAGTTGCTTGCTGGGATTTTCATGATGATGATAAAATTCTCCAGAATATTATGGCAAAAGAAGATAATTACTGGATAAATTTACTAAATACATATGGGATAAAGCAGAAAATAATACTAAAAACCTGCAACAGAGTTGAAATTTATTTTATTGAAGTCCTGGAAGAAGTAGTTTTTGAAGACCCTGGAGTTAAAATTTTCAAGGGTGAAGAGGCAATGCTCCATCTGTTTTCAGTGGCTGCAGGTCTTGAATCTATGTCCGTAGGCGAACAGGAGATTCTAAGGCAAGTCAAAGAAGCTTATGAAGACAGTATAAAGAAAGGCATGATAGGAAAGGAAATTTCAATTATATTCAGAAAGGCCATTAGCGTGGGAAAAGAGATAAGACAAAAAACTGCAATCTCCCATGGGAAGGTATCCATACCGGCAATAATGATCGATGAAATAGACAAAAGTATAGGTGATCTTCAGAGGAAGATTGGTATTGTTGGAACAGGTAAAATGGCTGCTACCATAGGAAGATACCTCATAAAAAATAAAGCCAACAACATCACGATTTATGGGAGAAACGATGAAGCGGGAAATGAACTTGCTTCCATGCTGAATCTCAAATTTGAAAAAAACTTGAATATGAAGTATATAATAGACAACAATACTGTGATTATTACAGCCACAACATCCAAAACAGTTTTGATGGAAAGTGAAGATATAGAAAGAATTAATGAGAAAAAGATTCTCGTTGATATATCAAATCCAAAAAATATAGAGGCAAATTTTAAAAACGATAAAATCGTCTTAATAAATTTGGATAAAGCTTCCAGTATCATGGAGAAAAATAGAACCAAAAAAGAGGCAGACATTTTGGTTTCGAGACAGATTATAGTTAGAGAGATAAGAGAGCTTCATGAGCGAATACTGGAAACTGAAGCAGAAGAAATAATTTCCATGACATACGAAATGGCCAAAAATATCCTTATTCAGGAAATTCAAAAGTATCTCCGTGAGGTTAGCAAAGGCGGAGATGAGTCAGAATTTCTTAATCTTATGGGGAATTCTCTTATAAACAAAATACTGGCCCCTCAAACATTTGCCCTGAAAGATCTTATTAGAGATAGCAAAATAGATACTCTTAGGGAATTTCTAGTTAATTTTGAAGAACATCTCAAGAAGAATATTGAGGCTCTTGGGAATTCTTCTGTAGATCTTTCAGATATCCAAAATCAACAATTCCAAACTCCTCGGTTATCCCGAAAATTCTGAATTTATCAGGAGGAACATGTTTTAATACTGGAGTAAAGTGTTCCTGATTGATCAAAGATTCGGTAACATCTGTTCCTGATGAAAAGAAACTCAATGCCGGTGTTATGGCTATCCTCGCCTCCTCGTTGTAAACGAAGGCAGGTATTTTGAAAATACCACCAACTTTGTCTCTCAGAACTACAGATGGATGCTCATGACCCAAAATTGTGAGCTTTCTGAATGATCTGTCGGAGTCTCCATGATATATATAGTAGTGATCGTTCTCATAATTATCGAAGAGATTCAAATCCTTCTTTGAAAGTATTGTTTTTAGATAGTTGTCATGGTTACCCCTTATGAAGTATAATTCAAGCCGCTTTTCAAAACGCTCTATGAAGTGAATAACGTCTGTCCATTCCTGTGAGAGGTTTCGTGAAAATTCCTGTTTAAAGTCTCCATTGATTATAATTCTCCTTGGATCATAACGCTCTATTATTTTTTCCACTATGCCTTCAACATGCTCTCTCTGAAGTTTAGGTAGATAAAGGCCATGAAGATTCATTTCCTCTTCAAACCCAAGGTGCAGATCCGAAATAACAACAGAGGATTCATCTGCGAGATAAATGCACCCCAGCTCACTCAAATAGACGTTTTCCTCAATCTGCAGCTCTTTCAATGTATACCTATGTGTGAATTATTTATATATGTTGATGTATGAAATAAGAGATTGGTTCTTCTAATTATATGATTTAGTTGAAAGATTGAAAAGGCAAATGATGTACGCGGAATTGCCTAAGTATTGACTTCTTAAAATATAACTATTTACTAATTAACTCCTTTTCTGAAATTTTCATATATGTAATAATTAGAAAT
>JAJYDZ010000037.1 GCA_021790415.1 Thermoplasmata archaeon
AGGTTATTTTCAGTTTTTTGATTGCATCAGATCCCATCTCTATCAAATACTATTTAGAGAACCACCCCGTCTGAAGTCGGCCTGACATCCAATCCTATTTCTGTTCCATGCCATGAACGCCACACCACGTCTTAAACAAAAAGGGAATAGTATGAAGAGAAAGGCAGTTGGGTGCGAATATATCAACTCCTGTGAGGAACCGGTAGTGAAGTGATATCAGGAAGAGATAGGTAAATAAACTCATCTTAAATCGGACAAATGAAAATTATGAATGCATCGGCAGTCTTGAATGGGTGATCTATTTCACCAGAATGGCTCTTTTCTAAGAAAAACCTTCAGGTTTGTCCGGAAAGAAGGTCCATTAGGTCCTCAATCTTTTTTAAAATGAGTCTGTTCTACCAGTAATACCTTTTTTTGATCCAATCCACCATTGTTTTACCATCTATTCTCTGCATCCATGATTAGTATTGACATCGTACTAACCAGTCACTCCATTGTATTTTGTTATTACAGAGACATTAATCAACAGACTTTCACAAAAGGGAAAATTTAATAAACTGTAACCAGCTAAAGTAATATCATGAGGGTAAAGTTTACCTTTAATATTAAAGATAAATTGGTTCTTCCCATTCATTATAATCACCTCTTGCAAGCCTTCATCTATACAAATTTAAAAGATAAACAGCTTCAAATCAAGTATCATGATGATGGATTTTCCAAAGGTAACAAGAAGTTCAAGATGTTCACGTTTTCTAGGATTAATGGAACCTTCATGTTGGATAAAGATAAAGGTACTATAACCTTTGTTTCACCCATCAGTTTTACGGTTTCAAGTATGACTGATTCATTTCTATCTTCACTTATACAGGACTTTGTGCTCACGAAAGATCTTTACCTGAATGGAACAAAACTTGTTATACAGAGCTTCGAGCCTTTTTCCCCCAAAATAGAATCAACTATTGCACAAATAGAGATGCTCTCTCCGTTGACTGTTTATCATACTGAAAATGTTGGCGGAAAAAAGTTCACTCACTACTATACACCTTGGGAAGATGAATTCGAACAACTAATTGCGATAAATCTTGTAGATAAATATAAGACGCTTCATCCAGATTCCAATTATCAATACTCTGAAGTATCTATCAAGCCAATGTTCTACGAGGACATGAGATATCAAAAAATAATCAAATTTAAAACGACAGTTATAAAAGGATGGATGGGTTCATTCTTGCTTTCTGCACCTATAGACCTAATTAGTCAAGCATACTTTTCTGGTATTGGTGCGAAGAACTCTGAAGGATTTGGATGCTTTAAAGTTTTTGGGACAGGTGAAACATAGTACGCTTCTTTCAATTCTTAATCTTGGAGAATCTGTTGGAAGCAAAGACATTTCCAGTCTCATCCAGAAACCAAGTTTTCCCCCGAAGAAGAAACCTGCTGTCGGAATAATAGACTTCAACCTAAAAGAACGACTAATTAGTTTTGATCTCAACATGATTCCATCAACGACAAACGTTATTGAAGTTGCGGAGAAATATAGGTTTGTAGGAAACCCGAAGGGGAATAAGCCACAGTGGGCTCTATCCACTGCGAATCTCGGATACTTGTTAACCGAATCCATTTCAAACTTAATCAAGAATCTTGATTCGGGAAGCGAATTGAGGCTTAAGTTATCTGAGATCTTTGAGACTTTTTTCAAAAATGTTACTTTCAAGGACGGAAAAAAGGGGATAATAGTAAATCCAAGAATGCTCGCTATTCCAGGTTTTGAGGCGTATTCGGTTGATGCAAGCCTGAATTTAAACTTTAATAAGGATGAATTTTTGAAAGCGTTAGCTGAAAATATAATAAAGAGGTTATCAGATCGGGATACAACTTTTGTTTTTTGGACCATAAGGCTTAATGAGGAATTTTTGTGCACTTCGGACGAATATGCAGATGCAGTCTTATCTATCCAAGAAGGAGAATCTAACGATACAGGAAAATCTGGCATCTGTTCAATTTGTGGAAAACGTAACCCAGTTTCTTACAAAGATACAACAAACTTACAGTTCAAGTACTTCATAACTGACAAGATTTCATTTGCGAGTAATTTGGAAGCGTCTGGATTTATAAGTAATATGGTCATTTGCAAAAGCTGTTATTGGAAACTACTTGGGGCCGAAAGATACATAAAGAACTCGTTGCAAGTGTCGTTGGGAGGGTATCCAGTATTTTTGATTCCATCCCTGCCGGGAGAAGTTATCGAACGAAACGATATGAACTCACTTGCAGAAATAGTGACTCACAAATTCAAAACAATTCTTAATTATAATAATCTCCAAGAACTGGAAGATGAATTAGCGAATGTTTCTAATGAATCTGGTATCAAAGGTCACTATGTTTTGACTATTCTTTTCCCTAAGAAATCAGCACGATCAGATTTCAAGATTTCAGAGATTCTCGAGGAGATCCCATTAACTCGTATTAATAACATTCTTTCAAATCTAAAAAAAGCAACGCAGACATACAAAAATTACTTTTCGGTTGACGAGACATATGGTAGCACTTTTCAGTTTTCCTGCAGTTTGCAAAAATCTTTTTATTATTTGCAGCCCTTGACTGGTTTCGGAAATACTGATAAAAAAGCAGCATTAGATTTGATCGCATCGGTTTTTTCAGGTCTTCCTATTTCTCAGAATGTGCTTTTGAAGATGCTAATGGAGAATCTAAGACAACGGCAATTGAGACTAGGAAATGATCATTCAAAAAACAAAGCAATGGATAGGGAAAAACAGGATTTTAGTTATAGAGGGTTCTGCAGATCGATAGTCGAAACGGGAATTTTTGTATTGTTTCTCAATCTTGATTCACTTCCAATAGAGAATTTGAAAGGAGTTGAAAAAATGAATGAAATTGAAAATGTAGAAATGAGCTTTGTAGGCAAAAAGGTGGATGAAGTTGTTGAAAAGGGAGAGGCTTTTCTGAGTGAGGCAAAATACGATCCTGCGCAGAAAGGACTTTTTTGGCTAGGCTATTTGTCAGGCAAACTAATGGCATCTCAATACAAGAGTTTAAAAAAACAGCCTCTATTGGATAAAATAGGCTTCAAGGGGATGGACAAGTCCGCTCTAAAACAGTATGATGTTGAGCTTTTTGAGTCTATGAAGAACTATGGCCTGTTGGGTGCTCCTTGGATTCAACACATTCATTTCCTTGCGCACAAATACTTAGACCAATACCTAAATGAAGTCGATGAACACATTCAAAGGGAAGAGGTGCCATACTATATTTTGGCAGGTATATCATATGAGTACTTCACTAGACCTTCGAAAGAAAAAGAACAGGAAGAACAGGAAGAAGGAGGAGAGAAATAAATGAACAATGGAGAAATATTGTATATATACGACGCAAACTTGACAAACCCGAATGGAGACCCAGACGACGAGAACAGACCAAGAATGGATTATCAGTCTCGGAGAAATCTCGTGAGCGATGTTAGGCTAAAGAGATACATTAGAGATTTCTTGCAGGATCAGGGAAAACAGTTATATGTTGAAAACCCTGAGAACGGACAAGTTGTTGATGCGAGCACTCGCATTAAAAACTTTTTGGGGCATCCAGCTAAAGCCGAAGATATACAGCAAATTGTTAAAGAACTTATAGATGTCAGGTTATTCGGCGCCACCATTCCTATCAAGAAAGACAAAGAAGAGAACAAGGGAGATTCGATTAAGATCACAGGACCGACACAGTTTTCATGGGGATATTCTTTAAATGAGGTGGATCTAGTTGATAGTTATTCAATCACATCTAGGTTCTCTTCAGGCGAAGGAAAGAAGCAAGGCACGATCGGTAAGGATTATAGAGTTTACTATTCACTTATTGGGTTCTATGGTATTATAAGCGGCCATAGGGCAATGCACACAGGAATGAACGATGATGATGCTGTGCTTCTGGATAAGTGCCTTATCAAAGCAATTCCGCAACAAGCGACCAGAAGCAAGATTGGTCAGTTCCCTAAACTTTATATTAGAACTGTTTACAAAGATCAGGAGACCGTCCTAGGTGACTTGCGAGACAGTGTTACCTTAAAAAACAAGAAGAATCTTAGGACTATCGAAAATGTGGTGGTTAGTTTAGATTCGCTTGCTTCTAAATTGGAAAAGTATAAACACTTAATAGAAAAGATTTATTTTTGGCAAGATAGCAATCTAAAGACAGAACAGAAAGGTTCACCTGAAACTTTAGAAGGTGTTTTACTAAAATCTGGGTTGAACTGCGAACCAATAAAAATTTAGGTCAAATTATGGAATCTAAACAAGGAATATTGATTTTCGATTTAGTTGGAAAATTTGCTCATTTTAGAAAATTCTACACCAATTCATCATCACTATCATATCCATTCCCCCCACGGACAACTATTGAGGGCATAATCGCTGGAATACTTGGTATTGATAGAGATTGTTATTATGATATCCTCTCTCCTGAGAAGTGCAGAATTACTATTTCACCAAAAACCCCTGTGAGAAGTTTATTCCAGACTCTCAACTATCTATATGTAAAATCTGCGGGCGCTCTTAATGGAAAAGACGGTAGAACTCAGATACCAGTTGAAATAATTGTTCCAAAGTTATTTAACGAAAATCTAAGGTACAGGATTTACGTTAGCAGCGGAGAAGACTTACTCTCAAATTTGGAGCATAAGCTAAACCAAAATCACGCCTATTATCCATCTTCTCTTGGATCTGCGCAGTTCTTGTGTAAAGCCATATTTGTCGCCAAAATCCCTCCTGCGCAGGTCATTCAGCAGCCCGTGAACGGGAAAATTAGCATTCACACCCCACTTATTGCATCTGATGCGGTTATCAAATCGATCTTAGTAGCAGGTAACAATGGCCTCAAAATTCTAACTGACATATTCCCATTTCACTTCCAAAGTGGACGAATCCCAATGCAAAATCAGAAACTCATCTTTGATATGGACTTTCGCCCTCTAACGATATCTAACCTCAATATGACCGTTACTAAAGTAAATTATACTACCGATTTTGAGGTTTGTGAAGAGAACATATATTTTCATGAGAATTTCGAAAAGATTGCCTCCTTATGAAATTCATTTCACACCCAGAAGATACGATAAACGGAGAGTTACGAAACGAGATACTCCTAAAGGATCATCTCCTAGAAGTAGCGAAGAATTCAGCGGATTACATAGAAGAACTGGAAATTGACAACAAGCCTATTTTGGAAAAATGTGCGTTCATAGCTGGTATGTGCCACGATTTTGGTAAGTACACCTCATTTTTTCAAATGCACCTAAAAGGAAAGGGGAAGAGCCCGAAGAGCCAGCACGCATTCATTTCATCTATATTTGGGGCTTTCTTAGGATACGACTTGCTCGAGCTTGATGATTATCGAGCTCCTTTGTTGATATATCTTGCGATCAAGCATCACCATGGCAATCTTACAAACTTGAAAGATGGCCTTCCTGGAAGGCCCTTTGGTAAAGTAGATGAAATCACCGATGACTCTGCTGAAAAAATAGATTTAATGCGCGAGCAGATAGAAGACTTAAAAAGCAATAGAAAACAGATCATTTCCGAATTAGAATGGGTTTTTCAGGAAGGGCGAAATTATGGAATCAATTCAAAGGTAGATTTTGGAAGTTTTTTTGAAAACAAATGGCAGGAAACAATTAATAAATTGATAGCCAGTGCGAGAAGATACCGCAGGGAATACCTGGAATCAAACGACATCAAAACTTATCTTTATTTAATGCTCATATTTTCATCGCTTATAGATGGTGATAAGAGGAGTGCAGGGCGAGTAACACAAATGGGTCGACCCTCTGGAATAGTTTCATCTCTTTTAACCAATTATCTGAATAGTGTTGTAAAAAACACGAGGGGCATCCAGTCTTTGGATTCCGTTCGAGCAGAACTTTTATCCAGAGTAACGAGCTCAATAGAAAAGCAAGATCTTTCTAGTAGGATTTACACTATCACTGCTCCCACTGGCACTGGTAAAACGTTATCTGCTTTGACAGCGGCTGTAAAAATCAGAGAGCGGATTTATGCAAGATGTGAAACCCAGTTTCGAATTATATATGCACTCCCTTTCACTAGCATTGTTGATCAGACTTATAGTATAATCGACAAGGTACTACAACCTATTGAGGGATATAACTCTCATAGACAACGGTTTTTGATGGAACATCATCATCTTTCCGATGTGTTTTCTCTTTCATCGAAAAATGATAACTCTGAAAATCACCCACTGGATTTATATCTTGCACTCATGGAGTCATGGGATAGTGAGATAATTGTCACCACATTTGTGCAGGTTTTTCAATCTCTGATTGGCAATAGAAACCGTGCCATTAAGAAATTCCACAGAATTGCAAATTCTATAATTATTCTAGACGAAATACAGTCATTAGAAGTAGAGAAATGGAAAACAATTGGAGAGGTAATTAAGCAAGTCTCAGAATGTTTGAACATTTATTTCATATTAATGACTGCAACGCAACCTCACATTTTTGATGACAGAAAACCAATTGAATTGGGCTTCAAGGAATATCCACAAATGCCAGATCGTACAATTATTCGTCCCCTCCTCGATCGAATAGATATGGACCACTTCATTGACATGATCATTGACAAATCTAACGAAGGCAAATCAGTACTTGTTATTAGAAACACCATCAAGACTTCTATTAATACCTACGATACTCTGAAAAGCAGGTCAAATGATCTAAAGTATTCTCCGCAGTTGTTCTACCTTTCTACAAACATAACGCCGAGCGACAGGGTGTCCAGAGTCAAAAAAATTGCAAAAGCTCTAGATTGTGCGAATAAAAGGAACATCATTTTAATTTCAACGCAAGTAGTAGAAGCAGGCATTGACCTTGATTTTGACTCTGTAATAAGAGACATAGCACCTATTGACAGTATAATTCAGGCTGCTGGAAGGTGCAACCGAAATGGCAAAAATGTCTCCGGTAGCGAGGTTTTGATCGTCAATCAGGGCGATGATCCAAATTCCATTGAAAAATATCCAACTTCCAGTCGGACCGTCTATGGGAAGTGGGCCATGGAAACCGCAGTTAAGTCACTAAGTAATTTCAAGGGCGAAATCCATGAAAAAAATTACCCAATCATAATTAAAGATTATTTTGAGAGAATATGCGTGTTAAACTCCTGTGGTGAACCAGTCAAGAAAAACGAGTTGCTCAATTCCATGGCTAAGTTAGATTTTGATGACAATAACGGTCCTGCCAATTTTTCCGTGATTAAAAGCGATCGGCCACTTGTAGATTTGTGTGTTGTAAGGAATAATGAGGATGCCTTGATTTTGGACTGGTATAGAAATGAAATACTTAGGGAACCAAACCCAATTGATCGGAAGAGAAAATATCTTGAGAGGAAAACCGAGTTTCGTATGCGCATAATCTCAGTTGATCTTTCTCTTGCCAAAAAGATTGGCGCTCAAGAAATTGACGTTGATGATAACCTATTTTATCTTTCTCAGGAGCTTTCTCATGAATTTTATGATGAAGAAACGGGTTTAAAGAGATTTGAAGATGCCTTCCGCGCTTATTGAAGGAATGATTTTAAACAAGAGCTGGTTACACATTTGCTTTGAATGACGAAATTCCTGTAAATGGAACTCTTGTTTGGTATTATTCAATTTGCAAACGAGAAGTCTGGCTTATGTCTAGGAATCTTAATCCTGATGAGGATTTTGACCTGATGGCACAAGGAAGAGTTGTTCATGAGCAACATTATACAAGAGGAAAAAAAGAACTCGAAATAGGTGGTTCAAAGATAGACCTCATGCAACGTAAGGACGGTTCAATTTTTGTGTCAGAGATAAAGAAAAGTTCAAGATTCATAGAGTCCGCAACATTACAACTTAAATATTATCTGTTGTTATTTCATGAACGAGGTGTAGCAGCTAGTGGTGCTTTGAGGGTGCCAGACGAGAAAAAACAATTTGAGGTTAATCTGACACCAGATGATATTAGCACCTTGGAATTAGTTAAGAAAGAGATACGTGAAATAGTAAGGTCAGATACTCCGCGAAAGCCTGTCAAAATTGCATTTTGCAAATCTTGTGCGTATTCTGAGTTTTGTTGGGGTTAAATTAGATATGAGAAAACCAATTTACGTGTTTTCTGGAGGAGAACTCAAAAGAAAAGAAAATACACTTTTTATTGAGAATGAAAATTTCAAGAGGTTTATACCGGTAGAGACAGTTTCAGAGATCTACCTTTTCGGAGAAACATCATTAAACACTGCCTTGCTTAATTTCTTATCGCAAAATGAAATAGTTGTTCATTATTTCAATTACTATGGTTATTACTCGGGTAGTATCTACCCCCGGGATCATATAGCATCAGGCGAGATGATCATTAGACAGGCAAAACACTACCTCGATCCACAGCTTCGAATCGTTTTGGCCATTAAATTCGTTACGGGGGCTATAGACAATATAATGCGGGTTTTAAAATACTATAGTTCAAGAGGAAAAGATCTTGATGCTGCCATTGATAAAATCAACTCTTTAAGAGCACTGGCTACTAGCGCAAAGGATATTGAGTATTTGATGGCCATCGAGGGAAATGCTAGGGAAGAGTATTATTCATGCTTTAACACGATAATAAATGAGCGAACGTTTAGGTATGACAAGAGAACAAAAAGGCCGCCATCAAACCCAATTAACGCGCTATTAAGTTTTGGAAACAGCATAATTTATACTTCCTTGCTTGCTGAGATTTATAAAACCCACTTGGATCCAAGAATCGCATTTCTTCACTCATCAAACTTCAGGAGGTTCAGTCTTAACCTCGACGTTGCAGAGATTTTCAAACCAATAATAGTGGATAGAGTTATTTTTACAATATTGGATAGGAAAGAGCTCGCGGAAAAACATTTTGAGATTGGAACTGAAGGTACAATGCTTAACAAGACTGGAAGAGAGATATTTTTGCGTAGTTACGAAGAAAAGTTGTCTTCAACAATAAGCCACAAGACTCTGGGCAGGAATATTTCATACAGGCGGCTCATGAGATTGGAGCTTTACAAAATTGAAAAACATTTAATCGGAGACCAACCCTACACGCCTTACGCAGCCCTATGGTGATTGGCATTGTTTATAATTGTAGTTTATGATATAGATGTTAAGAGAGTTAACAAAGTCTTAAAAATTTGCAGAAAATATCTAACCTGGGTTCAAAATTCTGTTTTGGAGGGAAATATAGAAGAATCTGGCCTAAATCGATTGGTTGGGGAATTGAAGAGGACTATAAAGGAAAGTGAAGATTCTGTTTTGATATACAAATTTAGAACAACAAGGTATTTTTCCAGAGAACTAATTGGTACGGAGAAAGGAAAAGAAGAACAGTTCTTTCTTTAGATATTTGTCGAATTAACATGATGAGTTCCAATATAAAGGTCGACATTTTTGGAAAGCAGTCGAGGAAATTGTTTTTTATAGGAAGAGAGGGCGATTTACATCAAATATGAACACTTCATATTTTTTTAATTAGTCAATCTTGTTAGCCGAAAAGGTCTTTATTGAATTAGCATTCAGTTCTTTGTACTGGCGCAAAAAACACTTCATTATAGTGTTTGAGGTTTAACGGGCCACTAGTCTACCTATAAGAGTTTGAAATCTCC
>JAJYDZ010000038.1 GCA_021790415.1 Thermoplasmata archaeon
TCAGAACTGTTTCCATTGCCCTTTATTTTGCAATTTTCTATAATATCCCTAAGTAAATACAGATTTCTCTCAGAAAGTTCCACAAAGGAACCCCATGATGGCTTATCATCTGGTATTTCAATTTTCTTTAGCCATTCCCCATTTGCATAATGATAAAAATCATCTAATGGATTTCTGGAAAGATCCATTTTATCTTTTGTAAAATGGCTTATATTTTGTATTTTGTGACTGTCCAATTTGTTATTTTTACCCTTCATATTATAAGAGAATGTTTTGCGATATATATTTTATTGATTTTTAAGAGACCTTTACTGACAGGATAATTTACATTAAACGCAAAATGCATGAGAAATTTATATCTATGAAAAGATTTACGTAGGATGGAAATTATAAAGGATAAAAAGATTATTGTCACGGGCGGTACGGGATTTATAGGTAGTAACCTGGTTGAAAAGTTATCTGAATTTAATGAAGTTTTTGTCATAGACAATTTACACACAGGAGATGAGTCAAACATAAAAGGCCTAATTAACAAGAGGAAGGTACATTTCATGAAGGATGATGCTAAGAACCTTCTTAATCTGGATTATCAGGCAGATTATGTATTCCATCTGGGTATATATTCGGCTTCCCCTATGTATAGAAAAGATCCATTCCTTGTTGCTGAAGTCGTTTCAGGAATGATAGGCGTTCTTGAATATGCCAAGGCTCACAAGTCAAAAGTTGTTTTTGCCTCAACATCCTCAATTTATAACAGTATTGAGCCTCCTCACAAGGAGGATATTGTTCCTAAGGTAACTGATTATTATACCGAAGCAAGAATAGCAGCTGAGAGATTATCAGAGTTATATGCAAAGCTTGAAAATGTAGATGTTCAGGCAATAAGATTCTTTTCCGTTTACGGTCCCCACGAGGAGGCAAAGAAAAACTATGCTAACCTGGTGACACAATTCTTCTGGGATATAAAGAATAAGCAATCTCCGGTTATATACGGAGATGGGAGTCAAAGAAGGGATTTCATCCATGTCAATGATTTGGTAGAAATAATAATAAGAGCTTCGCAACTTAAGGGATTCAACATTCTTAATGGTGGAACAGGCAAGAATTACAGCCTTAACGAAATGCTTACCATGTTGAACAATCATCTGGGAACAAATGTTAAAGCAAATTACATTAAAATGCCAATTAGCAACTATGTTATGGAGACTCTTGCCGACGTAACCAACCTGAAGAAGAAACTATCCTATACACCAAGCATTGACCTAATGGAAGGTATAAAACTTATTACAAAGTGATGAAAATGAAAGACCGAATGTTCATTTCAAAGACGCCTCTTAGAATTACCTTTGTTGGCGGAGGAAGTGACATTAAGGAATATTATTCAAAATATGGCAGAGGTAGTGTCCTTTCAGCTGCAATTAATAAGTTTATATATATAGTTGTAAACAAAAAGTTTGATTCCAAGATAAGGGTCAGTTATTCGAAGACAGAAATAGTTGATAGTGTTCATAAAATAGAACATCCATCCGTTAGAGAAGCTCTTAAATTACTTGAAATCGAAGGGGGAATTGAGATTGTAAGTATATCAGATATACCCTCGGGAGGAACGGGCTTGGGTTCAAGTAGTACGTTTCTTGTGGGTCTACTCAATGCACTCCACGCCTGGAAAGGAGAATTTGTATCACCAAAGGAACTTGCGGAGGAGGCAGTCAAGATAGAACGGGAAATCCTTCATGAACCGGGAGGCAAACAGGACCAATATATGGCAGCCTATGGCGGTATTCAGCAACTTGAATTCTATGCCGATGAAAAAGTTGGTGTGAGGCCAGTTATTTCAAGTACTGAAACAATAAGAAATTTTGAACGCTCCCTTTTGCTCCTTTATACTGGCATTCAACGGAGCTCTACTGGCATTCATAAGGTCCAGATGCAAACTGTGGAAAAGAAGAGCGTTAATTATGAAAAAATGGTTCAAATGGCTGATGAGGCATTTGCCTGTCTGAATAATGGCAATTACGAATTGATTGGAAGAATGATTCATGAGAATTGGCTTCTGAAGAAGACTCTTTCAGAGGGAGTGTCGAATAGAGATATAGATCTATGGTATGATAAAGCAATGAATTGCGGTGCTGTTGGTGGGAAAATCATAGGTGCCGGTGGCGGTGGTTTCATGCTGTTCATGGCTGATCCATCAAAACATAATGATATTATGAGTAGTATCCCTGAACTTACAAGACAGGAGTTTAGCTTTGAATCGGAAGGGAGCAGAATAATTTATGTGGGTGATTAATCCATGAAAGAGGTTAAAGATTTCTTCAAATTTCTAATAATAATACAACACGAATGTAAATTGGCAGGTGTTTCAAAATGAAGGTTCTTGTTACAGGCGGAGAAGGATTTATAGGTAGAAACATAATTAATGAAGTAAATTCCAGAGGCTGGTACTCAATTTCTGTGGATATTGCTGAAAAGAAAAGTGAAGCAAATGAATCACATAGAGTTTCAATTCTAGATAGAGAACAATTAGGCAAGCTCTTTTCTGGTGTTGACTATGTTTTTCATAATGCAGCGGTGACTTCACCTCCTGAGTTTGAACAAAAGCCCTTTGACGGATTCAATACAAATGTTATGGGTACCTTTAATGTTCTCGATATGGCAAGGCGACATAATGTAAAAAAGGTAATCCTTGCTTCATCATCATCAATTTATGGCAATACCATGAAGAAAACAAATGAAAGTGATCTTGACACCAATTTTATCAATTTGTATCCCATGTCAAAATTTGTCAATGAATTACTTGCAAAATTTTATGGAAAGGACAAATCACCAGAAACAGTATTTCTGAGATATTTCAATACATATGGAACAGGTGAAAATTCAAAGGGGTTCTATTCAAGTGTTATTCATAAATTTATTTCAGATATTAGAGAGGGAAGGATACCGGTCATTTTTGGTGATGGTTCACAGAGCAGGGACTTTATTTTCGTAAGAGATGTGGCCAAGGCAAACATTCTCGCTGCACAAAATGGAAAAACAGGAGAATCATACAATGTTGGAACAGGAGTTACGACCACTTTTAATAACATATTCAAGATGGTAAAGGAAGAGATGGGAAGCGCAGTTGAAGCAAGGTATGAGAAAATTCCCTTCCAGAGTTATCAGTTGTTTACATGTGCGGATATTACAAAAATTAATAGAGATACCGGTTTTAAACCAACATTTGATCTAAAATCAGGCATAAGGGAGATTCTTTCCCATCAAAGTTAAATAATTTGTCAATTATTGATGGTAAATATCAAATTATCCTTTTCAACGAACTGCGAAAAACTTAATCAACAGATTTCAATACTAAGAAAATGTCACTATATTCCATAAAACTTAGAATTGCAAGCATCCTTGCAGGCATCGCCATAGCATTTCTTGCCACATTTATAATTCTTGGAGTTCTTGATTATTTCTTTGGAATAGCAATAACCTCTAATCTTATTCTTCTTATCTTAATTCTTTTTCTCATAATGGATGTGATTCAATGGCTCATTTCTCCATATATTGTTGGAAGAGTTTATCATACTAAGGAGATATTTGAAAACGATCCCCAATATTTTTGGATTGTTGAATCTGTTAAAAAGGTATCAGCCCTAAACAGACAGAAGGTTCCACGAGTATTTATTGCAAACGTAATGGTTCCAAATGCCTTCGCATTTGGTTCGCCCCTATCAGGAAGAAGACTTGCCATAACCTCGGGCTTGCTTACAATTCTCACAAGGGACGAAATAGAGGCCGTATTGGGCCACGAAATAGGTCACCTGAAACATCATGACATTGGTTTGATAATGGCAATTGGACTAATTCCAACCTTAATTTTGTATTTCGGCTATTCAATTCTCTTTACCGGTGGAGGCAGAAGGGGAAACAATGGAAGCATATTTTTAATAGCTATAGCCTTGGTGGCCATGAGTTTTGTCTTTAATTTGATGATCCTTGGAGTTAACCGCATGAGAGAGAGCTACGCTGACATGAATTCTGCAGAAACAGTACCGGGGGCATCGCTTACTCTGCAGACCGCCCTCGCTAAGATAGAGGCGGGTCAACCACATTATTTTGGTAGACAAAAAAAACATGCATCAAGCTCACCGGCAACAATGCTGATGTTTTCAGACGGAACCGGCTCGGATATCTATGCTCCGCACATGGTATTATTGAATCACTGGAGAAACCAAAAAGTGAGCCTTAAGGATCATATATTATCGAACCATCCGCACCCTGCAAGAAGGGTTCAGAAACTTGAGGAGTTTAGAAAGAGGCACGATTATCAGTAACCTTATCCTCTTTGGATAGCTGATCCATAATTTGGAAATCATCTCTTAATATGACTCCTTCGTTATACGCGTCCTTTACAAGTTTAATATTTTTACTTTTCATTTTAATGAATTCTTGTGGTGTAAGAAGAATTACCTCAAAACCAGGTGGAAAATCTATCGCCTTCAGTCTTTGCAGAGGATTTCCATTAAAATTACCAATGATAAGAACATCTACATCGCTCCACAGATTAAAATCCCCCCTCGCATATGACCCGATTAGGAGAACAGTGGCTCTAAAATTAATTGTATTAGAATATTCCCGAGCCTTTTTAATAATTCCTTCTCTCTCCTCTATTCGTCTTTCAATGATATCCATTTTTTTTCAATCTCATCTATTATTGACTTTGATAATTCTATTGCCTCGAATGCATCTTCTTTGGTATAATAGTCCTCAGGCGTTCCATCAGCCCATGAATCCGTATATATCGTCGGAATGTAATATTTATCCAATTTCTTTGCGATGTTGATTAGATTGGAATCAAAATTCCCCTTTTGAAGCAGCATGGAAATTGAATGCCCAAAGGAGTCATTTCCAGTTCCCCGTAAATATGCTTTAACTGAAAACTCTGCAGCCTGCTGAGCTTTAAAGAAAGCCCAGTTATAGAAACATGCTTCTTTATCATTCATTGATGATTTCAATGTTGATTTGGCATTGGAGATCCACCTATCAAATTCATCATTGTCAAGATAACTTCCCATTATAAATATAGAAAGAAGTAAGAGATATTAAAAATTACCCTTTCATTCTTCGGATTTGAATACGCTTTGTTTTATTGATTTCAGAAAAATTTGGAGCCGTTAAATTAACAACAATTTCATTTATGACCTTGTGTTATTTGCAAAACTCCACAACCTCCTAATCGATAGCATCATCGCATGTAATATTCATCAGTTAAACCTTTTATACAGGCAGTTGCTATTTTTCAATATGAAAATATTGAGACCTTTTAAAAATAGTCGGGTTGCGCTCGCTAGCTTATTTTACCCTCCTAAATTTTCTTACAAAGCCTCAGAAAGTTGCATTGTCTTCATATGGTGATTAAAATGAATTCTACATATTTTAAGAGATTGATACCTTTGATTATCGCGTCAATAATTCTCATATCAATCATTCCTACGCCCAGTGTTAGACAAGATACCCCTTCCTTTACCCCGTATTCCAACACGTCGCCATATGTAGTCGGCTCAGACGCTGTAAATTATAATAACTATCTGGCATTGAATTTTAACGCATCGTTGTATCTATATGGATACGGCACATCAGGTATATGTCCGGCATCACCATTTGCTAATGGTTCGCTCGCAGTTGGAGTAGGAGAGAATGGTTATAATGATACTGGGTTGGCCATCACAACTTCATCTATAAACAGCTACAACCCTTATGGAAATTCACATTATACGATTGGAGGAGTTGGCGTTAGTGGTTTTTCAAGCCATAGTACATATTATGCAGTAAATACCCCGCCAATACAGCCGACAACCACAATAAACCTCACCTTTAATGTTACCAGCTATTCACTTGTAGTTATAATGGGAATGATTGGGGGCGCTTTCTGTATTTCACTCTCTGGAATTCCCGGCATGAAAATTGATTCAATCCTTAATTATTCCGGAGATGTTGGCCTAGAGATTTCACAGGCTTATCTTAATACCGGAAAGTATACAGTTATAGAAAATAGTACAAACGGTGATGGTGGATCAAACACCAGAAGCGAAATACTTTCTGCATCGGTTTTCTATTCTGTCACATCTACTAATTCAAGTACATCAACCTCCAGTACAACCCCACTTAACCTACAGGAGTTTGGATTGATATCCGTTGCAATTATAATCGCAGCATCTGTTATAATTTTCACAATGAGGAAAAAGAAATGAATTGACTTCAAATAAAATAGATAGAGGTGAGGTTGGTATTACCGTAAGTAATGGTTTCGTGTATAATACGGGATATATACGAATTGGTCCTATGAATAGGAGGCTATCTCGATCTCAAGATCAACCTCTAACTACCATATTATGATAATAACCAGAAATAATTAGGAGTAGAAGAGTAGCAAAATGAGTGTAAGAAGAAGTGCAATTATGGTGTATGCCATATAGGTATTGATATTTCCGTTCATGAATTTTCTTGCAAAATACTTTGAAAATTTTGTGTAAAGCGAAGCTAAATCAGATATTACTACCCAGAAAATGTCAAAAGTTCTTTCACTGTATATTCCGTTAATCTTCTCTTCTCTTGTAAAATATACCTTTTTCATAATTAATCTGATTGAATTGGAATATGCAAAAGAAGTAAGCTTTTCCCCCATTGGCAATCCCCCATTCCATGGATTTACCTTCCTTTCTTTTCCTCTTAAAAGATAATATGTGGAAACAGACGGGATAGAAATAAATATAATGTCAAATGTTGGAGATATAAATCCAAAATAGCCGTTAACTCCTGGGGAGACAATGAGAAAACCCTGAGGGATATCTTTCAATGTGCCGAGAAATTGAATGTTACTTATTCCTGTAAAATTCGCAATAACAGGATTGAATAAAATAATCATAAGTGGCGCAATAATACCCATAATCAGCACAGCGGGACCTGCTACTGATAGAGGAGTTCTTACATCTGTTGAATTGGATCTTTCCTTTCTGTTCATTGACATGAATGAAAAATACTTAGTGAAAGCTATTATTGACATCCCTGCACCCAAGGCAGCAAGACTTCCTGCAAAAATGGCAGTAAGGGAGATGTATGTTTGTGGCTCGGTGGAAGTAATGAATAGAGATTCAAGCAACATCCATTCACCAATACCTCCTCCAAGGGGTATTAGACCCATGAGTGAGATGGCAGAAACACCAAATGCGAACCTTGAGAAACCTCGTATGGAGCTTCCATTCACTTTATTAAGATCTTTATTTTCAGAAACTGCAGTGGAAATGAACATTGTTGTCTTTGCCAATGCATGTGCGGTGGCATAAACGAGTACTGCAATAATGGTAAAACCCGCCAGATCAACATTACCATAATACGTATTTATTATAAACAAACCAATCAACGTGAGCATTGCCCCGCAATTTTCAATTGTACTGTAAGCGGGGAGCATTTTACTGTTTTCAGATGACACCGCATATATGGAAGCCATAAGGAGAGAGAATGATCCAATAATCATTAGAGCTATTCCAATTGATACATACGGTAAGGTCTCTAACATAACAAGTCTCATTGTTGCATAAATTGCAACGGTCGTCATGGCTGCGCTGAAAATAATCGAACCGTTTGTAGGTGCTTCACCATGAGCTATTGGTAGCCATTCCACCATCTGAAGAGGTATTATACCCATCTTAATCATGAAACCTATGAGTGCTACGAACAGGATATAGGGATTCACATTCATTGTTACCATATTCAATGTTCCTGTGTAGAAGAAAATACCTGCGAAGGCAACCGCAATGAATAAAGTTGATAGTTCACCAAAGGCCAGAAATACAAATGGAGGGAATGCCAGCGAAGATCTCTTGTATCCTATGATAAGATAACCGAAGATGCTCATACCTTCCCAGAAAAGAATTAGGGTAAGATAATTAGATGACATGATTACGCCCATCATAGAATAAATGGAGAGTGAGTAAGCAAAGGCAATGATTCTGTTCGTATTCACATAATATAATGAAAATATACTGTCAAGAAATTCTATGAGGCCCAGAATAAAAAGGAAGGCTCCAGAGAGTTTATCAAGAGAAAATGAAAGATATCCCATTGAGAAACTGCCTATTTTAATTTCGTCTAAAAGGAAAAGTAGTGAAAGAGCAATAATGGCAAAAGAGATAATTGCACTGGCAATGTATGAACTTCTCCTGCTAATTATTGCTATGATTGAAGGAATGAAAAGTAATATCAATATAATTGCCAGAATCATGAATAACCGCCCCTCGCACGTATGATAGCATCCAGAATGACAAAGGGATCCGGAGGACACCCTCCAATAATCACATCTGCGTCCAAAACCTTTGATAGAGATTCTCCGAGTATACTGCCTGAAGCAGGGCACGCTCCCATGGCAAAGACCAGTTTTGGTTCCGCCATGATGTCATATGCCTCCTTAATTATCTGTTTCATTTTTTCAGCCAAAACCCCTATGACAAAAATTGCATCAGCCTGCTTTGGTGTATTTACAAAGAATATACCAAGCCGATTCATGTCATAGAAGGGATTGCCGAGAGCATGAAGCTCTGAGTTGCATGCCCCACAACTTCCTGAATCAATAACATAAATTTTAAGAGATTTCATAAGTGCGGGCTGTGTTCTGTAAATTATTGAGTTATTCGGATTAAGAGAAGGTGAAAAACTGGAACTGCACCTTCCACATGATATACAACCTCTCAAGTCAACCTTGTTGTTACTAATTGCCTTAGTAGGACAATCATCATAGGAACCCTTTGTGTGAATTGGCAGTGTCGACCATGGGCTTATAATTTCAGGTTTTTCTTTTGGAAATCTGCTTGTTATTACCCCTTTTTTAATACCTCTTAGAATCCACCTGCTCATGATATCACACTCATTTCGCTTATCCAGATCCCAAAACTCTCATAGGCAAAGGGGAAGTCGGTTTTAACATTGCCCTGCATGCCAAGTAAAAATCCTTCCAGATTGACTAAAGATGGTGGTCTCACATAGACATAATCAATATTACTGTCCTTTATCTCAATGTATAAGGTGCAATCACCAGATGGTGTCTCTATCCTGTTCAGGGATCTTCCAGTCAACTCATCCGGCTTCATAGTAAGGTTCTCAGTTATTTCCATTAAGTTTATTGCCTGTTCAATTATCCTTTCAGATTCAGAAATTTCCTGGGCTCTCACAAGGAATCTCGCCAGTGAATCAGAACCATTCTCAGAAACTACATTGAATTTTAATCCTTCATAGTATGGATCATTTCCTCTAACATCATAACTTACGCCTGTTGCTCTCAGAGCCGGACCGCATAACCATGGTCTCTCAATAGTGCAAGTCTTTTGTATCCTGTCAATGAAAATCCTGGAACCGGAAAGAAGTCTCAGAATATCTTTAAATTCTTTCACAATTTCGGGTAATTCCTCGGATAAAAGATCAATACGAATTTCTCTGGTAATACCTCCTATGGTATTTATTCCAAAAAAATAGCGGTGCCCAAAGGCCTTTGAAATGAGACGCAACATCCTCTCTCTTAGGGCATTCAGATGAAATGCTGCAATATTTTGGGATGCTGCTTCACAAAGGCGGGTTATTA
>JAJYDZ010000039.1 GCA_021790415.1 Thermoplasmata archaeon
CCCAGATGAAATAAATGCAAAACGGATAAAGAGAGTTGCCAGAGGCTCAGGGAGTACTGAGGCAGATGTTAGACACATGCTGAAAGAATTTAAATCAATGAAGGAAAATGTAAAAATGATGAAGGGGAATAGAGGATTCAGAAAAATGCTTAAGGCTCAAATGAAAAGTGGATCTGCCTTTAATCTTGATGAAGAATAATTTCTAATTTTTCCTGAAATACGCCACTATACTTTCTATTTCAGGTATTTCTCCATTAAGAACCTTTTCTCGTGAGGGACTTGATTTGACCCTTTCCTTAGTTTTGTTTATTTCTGAAATAAAGCTTTCATAGCCAGTTTCTTCTTTATTTTCGTTTTCAATAAGTTTAGCTGCCATGACAGAACTTTCCAGAGCCATATCTATTCCAAAACCGGTATGTTCACCAAACAATCCGGCGCTCTCACCTATAGGTATAACATTCTTCTCCATTTGTGGAACACAGGTGTGAAGTTTCTTGCCATAACTGATAACAGCGCTTGGTTTTATGGCCCAATCACGCTTATCAGAAGATTCACTTTTGTGGGATTTTACTATTACCGCTTCCTCCCAGAATCTTTGATTCCTGCTTTCCACAATTATTGAATTTTCTTTTATGTTTAATTTAAGCTTATCTGTGCTATCCTGGTTAAAAAACCCCCTGCTCAAGATTCCCTGAAAATAGACATTCCTGCAATCATCTC
Organism: Thermoplasmata archaeon; assembly: GCA_021790415.1. Next base: position 721 of record JAJYDZ010000039.1, read on the forward strand.
TATGCAATGCGTTGCCAATAGGTTCAGCTCCTGTTGCCATAATTAAATATTTTGCATTGATGATTTTCTCTTTCCCCTCACTCTTTAAGGTAGCGTGAATTTCATTTTTTTCCACTTTATATGATATAAGTTCTGATCTTATGAGTATGTCCGCGCCTTCATTTCCTCCGGATGCCAATATATTACGATCAAGTTTATCTCTGTTGAATTGCATTATTCCATTGTTCTCTTTTAAATTTAATGTAAAGCTTTCCGAGAAAGCTTCAATTTCCACAACATGATGAATGGCAACTGACTTTCTAATCCAGTTGCTCAGATATTTCTTTGCGGATTTCTCCTCAATAAGACACATGCCTGATGGTGGGGAACCTGCATCTATCTTCTTTTCTGCAACTACAACGCTAAAACCGGCACCTGCAAGAAGAAATGCTGCATAAGCACCAGAAGTACCACCACCTGCTATCAGTACATCATAATCCATTTGTTGCCATATGCCACCTTTAGATTAAAAGTTGAGTTCTCTTTAGTTGAATTGCATTGATCATTATCCTGGAAAATGTATATTTTAAATGATTCCAATAAATCAGAAATTAACTTGATATTTCAATGAAATAATTCATTGGGCCTTCTTGTTTTTAATACCCATTATAGAGGTGCCCTATCGATTTCCTAAAGCTATAAACATTCTATGCTAAATAAGGAATGTTCTTAATTAATGATCAATATACTCTGTTGGAAATGTCCACGAAACTGAGAAAGTTTAGCGAAGATGACATAAGGAAAATGGCTGCAATGATAAAGGAGCAATCTCCTGAACATTATTTTGAATTCAAAGATCCATTCTGGATCATGATAACAACAATTTTATCACACAGAACAAAGGATGAGGTATCAAATTTAGCCGGAAGAAATCTACACGAAAAATATCATAGCGCATATAATCTTTCAAAAGCCAGTGAAGAAGAGGTATCAAAACTCATCTCAAAGGTCGGCTTTGCCAATGTGAAGGCAAAGAGAGTGATAGGGGCTGCCCAAATCGTTATCAATGATTTTGAAGGCAAAGTTCCAAATGATATAGATCTTCTTATGAAAATTCCAGGTATAGGAAGGAAGACTGCAAATGTTATACTTTCAGACGCTTTTGCCATTCCATCCATCGCCGTTGACACGCATGTTCACAGGATTTCCAACAGGATCGGACTTTGCAATACGACCAAACCTGATAACACCGAAGAATGCCTTAAGAAAGTGATACCACAAGATTTATGGCTCGGGTTCAACCCAACGCTTGTGGAATTCGGGAAAACCATATGCAAGCCTATTACTCCCAGATGCAGTGTCTGCAATATAACTGAATATTGCAATTATTTCAAAAAAAATCAGAAGAAGAGCTAAAAGTAGCTTTTCATTTCAAAACAGTACAACTATATCATGGTCCAGTTTCCACGTGATACCTAAGAAATGCACATATGCCTCCAAGCCCCTGAATAATTTTCCCATATTCCGTTTCATCGCTAAATATTGTTACCTTTATTCCGTATGATGATGCCTTTTCAAGAAGTTTAAGTGCTTTTTCTTTTCTAAATTCTGTTTCTGTGATCAGGATTTCTTCAATAGCCCCCGTATTCATTGTTTCAAGAACATTTTCATAACTGTATGTTACGTTTCCATTCCTTGAAATTTCCTTTAGAAGTCTCTCAGTTTTCTCCTTTTCGGTTTTTAATCTGGAAACGTTTCCCATGGCCGCAAGCGATGGATCAGTCAAGACTTCATAAATTGCATTTTCATCACTTCTAGTAGTAGGAATAGTTGTAACTTTCACTTTAGAAAATTTGCCTGATTCTGTAAGATATTGAAAGAATTTTTCTCTTTCAAATCCGGGCCCTGCAATCACCATGACCTTTATTGCGGAGAATGAATTTATGGCCTTTTCTATCTCTGAATAGTATGTGGAAGCAGATTTTTGTTGCTCATAACCCTTTCCACTCTTTCCAGAAAATATTCTTCCATGATTTTCTATTCCATACGCCTTGATTGTAAAAATATCGCACTGTTCATCGTCAATAACAATGAACAGAATATGGCTTCCAACCCATTTCAGTTGTGCCTCATTTATGAGTTCCTCTGACGCTTCCGACCAATTTCCCTTGAATATTTCTACTTCATCCTGCGGTGACACGTTGATTGACTGATAGTTTCCCTTAATTTCTGAACTGCTGTCAACTATTTGCCCACTTATCCTCAATCGTCCGGTAAATGGTTGAAAGAATATCTCTTCCACTTTCACTGTAACCTTTGTTGGCGTTCTTCTCTGTTCCTTGCTTCTCTCCATGTCCCCTTTTTTTTCTTCTCTTCTTAGGACAGTGGCTCTCACAAGGTCTCCCCTGGAAATTATACTTCTCAAATACCAGAGATCATCATCGTTTTCTATGAGAAGCTCCTTCCAGCCAGGTTCCTCCGGTACGTTTCTTGCTTTCAAGGATAAACACCGCATTCCATGAGGATTTTCAGCATGTTTTCTGTGTGTGATCCTTCCCAGAAAATTCTTTCACATTTTGGGCACGTTTGAAGTCTCTTCCCTATGACGTCATCGGGCAATAATCCATTATGAGAATATTGATATGGAACCAGTTTTAAGTTGCATATTACGCATCTGGTAAGAAAATCTTCTCTCTTCACAGGGATTTGAATTTTTATTTCCCGAATCTGCTCAAGGATGTCAGTGCTTTTGATAAGTATGGAATTTTTCTGAACTGTTGAAAATTCAACATCTCTTGTGACAAGAATTCTTTCATGTTCATTACAATAAGCACTGATCATACTGTCTTCCAGCCCTGGTTTTGCATTTTCGGTGTCTATTCCCATTATTCTCATCCACTTACCGAGCCTTAACAGCATATGGTCGGCCAGATATTTATTGATCTTCCTTCCACCTCCTTATGAGAGTATTTTCTAAACCGGATAAATCGAGAATTCTTGATACCACAAAGTCTGCCATGTCATCCACACTCTTAGGAAGGGTGTAGAAAGCTGGCATTGATGGGGCAATTATAGCTCCAGATCTTGTTAATCTGAGCATGTTCTCCAGTGCGATTTCGCTCAAAGGCATTTCTCTTGGCACGAGAATAAGTCTTCTTCGTTCCTTTAAGCAAACTGATGCAGCCCTTGTTATTAGCGAATCTGAAATTCCACCAGCTATCTTTGCCAGAGTATTCATGGAGCATGGCATAACCACCATAGCATCAAAGATAAAACTTCCTGAACTTACTCTTGCTGCAAGATCATGGTCATCATAGGAGTACGTTGCTAATTTTTCAAAATCAGCCGATGTTTTACCCATCTCATAATTTATAACCTGATCTGAATTCTTTGAAATTATTAGGTGAATTTCATTTCCCTCTGCAGCTTTTATAAATTTCCAAGCAAGAATGCTGCCAGATGCACCTGTTATCCCAAGTACAATTCTTTTCTTCATAGTACGGATAACCTGTCAATGAATTAATTTATTCCTCTTCTAAATCTGAAAAACATAGAATTATGTGAACCATAGTTGGACTAACTTGAAAATCATCATTCGCTGTCACAGAAGTTTGTACCAAAAATATCATTAGTCCATGTGGAGTATTATGGATTATGATATCAAAGAAAATTATAGCGGGAGTTATAATAGTCGTGGTCATAGCAGCAGGTTTGCTTTACTATGAATATGGATACAATACAGGGGGAAAACTGAATATTTCTGTTGCAGATTCTGCAGGACCAGGAGTTTCAGCTGTTTTTATAACGTTTAGTGGTGTGGAGGTTCATTCCACAGGTGGAAATAACAGCAGCGGATGGCAAACCTATAGTATAGCCTCTACGACCATTAACATATATGATGTTACTACAACAAACCCATCATTCCTTAAGGCTATCAATCTTTCAGCAGGAAAATATACCCAAATAAGGCTTGACCTTACCAGCGTTGTTGCAACAGTAAATGGGGTAAATATGACATTGACACTTGCCTCGCAATATGCCCTGGTGATCCACCCATTCACAATATCTTCTCATACGACGACAAATATGGTCATAGATTTCACCCTCAATCCTGCGTCAATGATAACTAGTGGTGAGTTTACTCCTGTGATAGGCTCTGTTCAGGTCTCCTGAACATTCCATAATTTGAAGGCAACTATTTAAATGAATCATTATGGCTCACATCCTTTCTATTGATAATTTGAATATGGTGAGGGTAACATATCATGTCACCGATATCGGAAAATTGTTATATTCCAATTCATATTTACCCCAAGATACCAAAAATGATCATTAAAAAGAAAGCTATTGCATTTCCAATAATTGTTGTGCTATTTTTAGTCATGATACCTTTCGGATCAAATGCAAGCCAACCGAATATATCGCCACCTCCAGCGTCGCTTCCAGTTCAACTCTATTATACCAATACAACTCACTATACCATAAATGCGTATGACTGGAACCAAATAATAAGCACGGTGCTGGACAATACTAGTTTGGTTTCGTATCCATGGGCTAACAATCTAACTCAGGCACTGGTATTTTTTGATATTACATATACTGGCATGAATCCGTTCGGGCTTGAATTTATCATAGCGCTATCCAAGCAGGGAGGTTCTCCGACAACACAAAATGCCACAATAGCATTCAAATCAATTGAAAATATGCCTTCAAAGGTATCCGGGTATACAAACATACAGGCATTAGATGCGGGAGCATATCCCGGCTTCTCATGGTCGAAACCGGTAAATAAACCAGGAATACTAGAAGAGGAGTATTATATCGTCCTCATTGCAATTGTTGCTTCTGTATTTGTTATGTACTTCGTATTCAATAGAAGGAGCTAATGATTAGGTTAATATAATTAACTCATTATTTCCTCATAACAAATTTTTTGCCGTCAAGATCCAATCCATACTTCAGATTCCCATTGGAAACCATTTCTTTAATTACTTTTCCAGTTGATCTGAATGATAAATTTAGATCCTTGCAATGTTTTCTTAAATCTGTTAGAGACATATGCTCGATTCCACTTAAAAACAACTTGATTTTATCCTTATTTCTGATTCTACGCAATGTTCTCACAGTGAAAAATAAGCCAGCGATAAATATTGGGATTATTATTGTCGTATTTGTTATACTAATTGTACTGTAAGAGTTAATTATAGTCTTATTTCCATACGTTATATGAACTGTAATAATGTCATAACCCAGTGGAAGTGTCCTACTGAAGTGAATTCCTTCCCCTTCTTCCCTGTTGTTTACGAACCATGTGATATTCACCTTTGAAAGCCCGTATCCACTTAATTCCACGGTTAAAGAAGCGTATTTACCAATTACAATACCATTTATACTGCTGGATTTAACCTTGGGAAAATACTCATCCATTATTTGCAATTTTCGTGATATATTTTGATTTCCGCAAGCGTCCTCTGCATATAGAGTTATATTGAATAATCCGTCATTTGATGGTGATATGTCAATGGAATTGCCATATACCGGAATTTTGTTTGTTCCTAACAAGAAGTATTTTTGAATTATGGGCACTCTGTCAATTATGGAAATGTTTAATGTGATTGACTTGTTTTCCAGAACAAGAGAATAATGCTCTGTTTCTATTGAAAGGATTGGCTTTGACGTGTAATAATATATCAGTATCTTTTTCGTTGCATAATTCATTGAGTTACTCTTCACAGTAATTTGTGCTGTAAATATGCCTGTTTGATTCATTTGAATTGTTCCGTTGGTCAAGGTAATTCCACCTTGACCCGAGGTTAGGTTTGCTTTTAGATCATTAGGTATATTCAAGATAATCCTTGAATAGTTTACGAAGTATGTAGGCTCAAAATTAAGGGAAGGTATAGTATTATTTACAACGAAGGATGCATTAAAATAGGAGATAGTACCGGACATTGACGTTATTTTCACATTTATGAAATAAACACCATTTTGGATATATTGGGCGGAGGATGAGTTTAATGAGAGGTTCACGTAATCTTCATATATTCCATATAACACTTCTTTTCCATTTTCATTAGTTATATTTAGATGAATAATAGATGAAATGTTTGTATTAAGGTGAAGGTTTAGGGTGCTGTTAATAGAGTTTCCGGAGAATGAATAGTATGTGTTATTTGTTAGTGAATATGAAAAACCGGGACTAAAAGATATCACTGAAAAGTTTGCCATCTCCAATGTGAGATTGTTTCCAGCATAGTATTGGCCTTCAATAACGAGGGAAAACCTGCCGTTACCAATATTTTCAATGTTAACCCAATTTTCTTCAGTGGTTTCCTTAAAAATAGTAATATTGTCCCTTTTAATTTTTATATCATAATACGAAACATTTTCCAGTGGAGAGAATGTGAGGTTGATGATGCCGCATTTAAAATATTCCCCATTTCTTATTGAAGAAGAAAACATGGAATGATTTTCTCTTATGTAATGGTAAAATATTGAGTAGTTAAACTCAAGCCCAAGATCATCAAAAATTGTATAATTAAACAAGATGGAACTTCCATTATAATTATTTGGTACAGTGACGTCAATCCCATTAGCCGAGGTTTTATTGACTTCATGAACAAAGCCGTATTCAATATTTGAGATGCCCACTGGATCGTTTACTGTGAGATTCAGAGATTCTCCTGAATAAACTGTTGAATTTTCCTGTACTGATAGAACTGATAGCGGTATGGCATTATCAAAGATTAGGTGTCCTGAAATGTTTGAAGAAAACCCATTCTCTGTATTTATTATGAGCTCATATGGAAAATAGCCATTTGGAAAATTTGTACTGTTAATTAAGAAATTTGAATTGTTTATTGCCGTCATATTTCGTCCAAGTATATTCAAAGTTGATCTGTACGAAAAGGAGCTGTTTATGGAGAAATTAAGAAACGTTGTGCCCCGCAGAATATGATTATGAGGTTCAGATATTTTTGGTAATTTAGTGTTGTATAAACTGGAGCCTGACAGATTACTAACAGTTATTTCTGAACTGTTCATGCATATTAAGATTGAATATGCATCACCATAAGAAAACGACGAAGCTTTGCTAAGATTCGTTGGGATTTTAAATGTTCCAGACGAATTTGATAAGACAATTGACCCATTCGTGAGATACAATAAACTGCTATTCATATACCACAAACTTGTGCCGTTGGGAAAAATCATATTTTGATTGAACCAAAAAGATCCAGGTGAATTTCTCTGTTCATTTATTGAAGAATCAATAATACCATTCTCCTCTGTCTGTGCTTGAATATGCACTATACCATAAGTAGTAAGATTTGAAACGGAATTTAAAGTAATTTCAAGATCTGATGAAATTGTGTAAGTTGCTAAGGCATTATTGCTCTGGTTATATATTTCAAGTATGGTCTGATTTCCAGATGGCTCGGAATATATTACAATGCCCTGTTCAACCATTATGCTAAACATAGACCAATCGCCTGTATTGCTAATTAGCCTTTCAATCGTTCCGTTCCCTTCTATGATCAGTAAATCTTTACCGACATAGGTAAATGATCCATTCCTGCAATTCAAAATTGATGAATAATTGGAAATTGATAATGTTGATAAATTCAGAGTAATAATGCAACAATATGATTCATTTCTGTAAAGTGTGTAGAGCATATCCCCAATATTAATCCAGCTAACTGGATGGCCAAAGCTTATGGATAAAGCGTCATGCCATGTGGAACCATTAACAATATTCATGAAGTTTATTGAATTGGTTGATTCGAAGATCACTGTATTTAGGGTCCTGTCAAAGAATGGTCTTATGCCGGTTAAAGCCCCTAATGAGTCTGGCATTGTAAATGTCCTCGAATAAGGCTCTATTTTTTTAGGTGAGTTAAGAAGCGGAAAAGATCCTTTGATGGAATTCATTGAATACAGGGTGAAATTATAATAATTACCGCCAAACTCCATATAATTGTCTGCGGTGGTACTGTACAAGGAAGAAGTGTTGAATATATATGGAATAGGAATTGAATTTCCGGTAGTGCTTCTCAGAGAGATATATGCCATTTTTACAGACTCGGAAAACCCTATTTGAAGTTCATATTCCATATTTTGAAATATGCTCTCATTGATGATTTCCATACCGTTCCCGTAATTTATATTCAGGGTATTTTTATCGTTTACACCAAATGAGAGACAGAATATCCTGTGAACTCCTTCATAAAAGATTATTTTAACATTTGATAGTGAATAGCTCATGTTAAAATTCCATGAGAAGTTCAACTCATAAGCCCAGCTGGGACTTTCTCTTAGATTAGCCTGGAGAAAGGATTCATTATAATAATCCCCTGACCTGACATTTAGTGGAAGATTCCCATTATTTGCCCTAAGACTGAATTGACATGCTGAAGAATTGATGGGACTATATGTTATGTTATTTTGCGTTAATAGGGTTGAATCTGCAGCGCTTATGTAATTGGGACCGTATGCGTCATTTACGGGAAGTGAACTGGTCAAAAGTATAATTATTATAATTATTCCACTTATTACACTTATTTTCACCTCCGGTCATTGTAGAATGAACATTAATTTTACGCAATTTCTGTCTGAAAACTTTTGCGGAGTTGAATGTAATTTGAATTAAAGGTAAATTAGATTATCCAGTTTTGCTTTGTCTAAGTATGACTGTGGAAAATACAGAGCAGATCTCAGAAGTAGTTGAAATGGACAAGATAAATTTTGACAAGCCTGTGGTAATAGGCGGTTTTGTTGGCCAGACAATGGTCAGCATTATTGCAACCAGTTACATCATATCACAACTGGAGATGCATCAGGTTGCCCAT
>JAJYDZ010000040.1 GCA_021790415.1 Thermoplasmata archaeon
ATCTATTTCACGAAATAGATATTCTTAGTGAACACTGCGATTCTATTATTTTACTTAAGAATGGAAAACAGTTGATATGGGGAAATCCAAGAGAAATAGTAGATGAAAATATCCTTTCCCAGGCCTTTAGCGTTAACTTTACTAAATATAAAACACCATTTGGAATTAGATTTGAACCCTGCACTCCAACAAATCAAAAATAAATATGCATTAGAGCAAAAAACACTATATCATGAATATATAACCCCTGTTTCTATGTCCACCGAGATTATATTGTCATTTCCAAGCTTCCTGAAGAGAACTGTACCACTGAGGGTGGTTATATTTAATGCCTTAAGTTTATCCAATTCCTCTCTCTTAAGCTGACTTTCCGTGATGATACCTTTCTTTCCAGCCAATCTACTAAAATCTATCATGTCTTTTATTAAAATTATGTCTCCAGAATAATCGGGAGCTATGGTTAATTTACCCTTTAAGTTTACACCAGAACCAAAGCCTCTTCCAACTACGTCACCAACCGTCATAACCTTTACTTCTGTTGTTCCTCCAAATATCATTTCTGGAATCCCAGAGGTAACGACGATCCTGTTTCCTGTGCTAATAATTCCACTCTGCCTTATCTGCTCTATGATCTTCTGAATAGTTATATTTTCAGGTGGTTGTGAATCTATGATTACCGGAATAACTCCCCTCAGTAATGTCGTGAAGCCTGCTATCAAGCGGTGAGGGACAGCTGCTACTATCTTCATTGAAGGTCTCACGGCAGAAACCATCCTTGCAGTGTTTCCTGTTCTTGTAATAACAATTATTGCATCTGATGATACTTCGTCAGATATGACCCTGGTTGCCCTTGATATGGAAAACGTAACTCGATTTCCAAAGTATTCATCCGGCCCGGGGAAATGAATTACTTTCTTTTCCACATATTCAGCAATAGTTGAAAGAGTTTGCACTGCCTGGTTAGGGAACTTTCCAACAGCAGTTTCTTCGGATAGCATAAGTGCATCGGCATTATCGAGGATTGCATTTGTTATGTCAGAAACTTCTGCCCTGGTTGGGGATTCAGAGCTTACCATTGATTCGAGAATCTGTGTGGCCACAATTGTTGGGACCCCATTTTTGTGGGCTGCCATAATAATTTCCTTCTGTGCCATACTTACCTCACTAAGAGGGACTTCTACTCCCAGATCCCCCCTCGCAACCATGATTAAATCGGATACTGCAACTATTTCTTTGATGTTGTCAAGAGCACGCTTTGTTTCTATTTTTGCAATGATCTTCATATTTCCTTTCATTTCCATTATTATATCATGAAGATCATTTATTTGCCTGGCTGATTGTACAAAAGACATGGCGCAAAATTCAATTTGATTTTTTATGGCAAGTTCAAGAAATTCTTTATCCTTTTCCGTAACAGATGCCAACGGGACATATCTTCCAGGAATATTCAACCTTCCCATGTTTTTCAGTGTGCCGGAAGTTAGTGCCACCGTCGTTAGAACTCCATCCTTAACTTCGTTTACCTCAAGTTTTATCCTGCCGTCCATTGCAACAAGAAGATCACCCGGTCTTATGACTTCAATGGACTTCTCAAGATTTATGGCTATATCCCATGATCGAAATGTTTTATCAGATATTTGGTACTCTTTGCCATTTATGATTGCAATATCTCCATTTTTTGTGAGAATTCTAAGCTCTTCACCTTTTAAATCTACCATTATTGAGACTATTTTACCCGTTTCAGATTCTATAGAATTTCGCATAGAAACAATTTTTTCCAGACTCTCCTGAGATGCATGTGCTGTATTGATCCTAATGCAGTTCATTCCAGATAAGGCAAGAGCTTTTAGAGTTGTATAAGTTTCAATGGACGGCCCATATGTAGCTATAATTTTAGTCAGTGACATACTTATCTAAAGAGCACTAAGCCTAAAAACAATTAGGTGCATTTCACCTAATCAATATACTTCTTTTGCCGAATAGAGTCCTTTTCCACCAAATTGGAAAGTTCCTTAAAATTCAAAATTTTATTCCCAGATTTTATTCGACCGAGAAAAAATGTAATGTTCAAAAATATCCAGCTAGCGCTTAATATCATTAGAACACGAATCCAGAATTTCATTCCCGGAGTCACTAGGGCTGCCAAGGCAACTATGCTAAATAGACCTATTTTAAGTATCTTTTTAGCCTCCTTTGATACGTCTGTTTGCGCCATGTAATTTTTTCTCCTGTTAAATAAACGGTATCCTAGTTATAAAAGCTATTGGTTAAACGTCTCTTATTTCATAAATTCCATTGTGTAATTTATCTATGCAACCCTCATTTGAACTAGAATATGAACAACTATCAATCTAAAATATGCAAAGTAACCGTTTAGAAGTTTCAAGCAATCTTTGAATTCGCTTCAGATCAATGCACTAATTGAATTGGAGGCATGTCTTAATAACGGGTTTAAATCTAAAGAACTCTTAATCGACAAATCTTCATTGTTCAAGTATTTGCGGTTATTTTCATTTTTCTATCTTCCTTACTCATTAAAGGTGGCATTATGAGAGAAACCATAATTGTTCCTAGAATGGCAATAGAATAGATGTTGTTTGTTATCAACCCTTCAGAAAGGGCGAATGTGGCAATTATGACCCCTACTGCTCCTCTCCCACCCAAAATGGCAATTGTTGTCCTACCCTTTAAATCCCTTAGAAATATTTTGCTTGAGAGAAAATTAAGGGACCCCCCTACTGCCACTGTAATAATAACCATACCTAACAACAACCCATAATACTTCTCCGGAGGTATTACTACTCCAAGCCCAGCGATAGTGAAGAATATTGGTATAAAGAAACTATCATTAATTCTTGTTAATGTTCTTTTTATGATGCCAATCAATTCGGGACCAATCACAACGTCATTTATGATCATCCCGGAGAAGAGGGCACCCAGAATAAAAGTAAATCCAAGCTCTTCGAACACTCTTGAAACAAAGAGACCCCAAACTATTATTGACGCAAAGATTAATTGTTCTCCTCTGTCCTTTGCCCTTAGCCTTTCAAAAAAGGCTTTGGATTTCTCCGCATTTCTTCGCATGAACCGATCAAGTAGGAGCAGCAGAAATATGAATACTATTATGGATATCAGCTTAAAATATATCTCTGATGTGTTGATAAGTGCAGATAAAATTATAAACGCAAGCACATCGGAAATTACCACACTGGCAAGAATTCGAATTCCCCCTTCTCTGGAGAGCAAATTATATCTAAGAAGTAAAACCGATACGATGGATATGGATGGTATGGAAATTGATAAGGAGAGTATTATGGCATCATTGATCTGAAGATTATATATAAAGACAGAAAATGCAATCATTAGGAGAAAAGGTATCCCAAAACTTCCAGCTGTAAGAGAAATCGATGATCTAGTATATTTTGTCAATAATTCTGTTGTCACTTCCACTCCAATGAGCAGGACAATGAAAAATAATGATATGTCTGACAGACCAGATAAAACAGGGCCGGGAGAGATATAATTGAGAATTGCTGGCCCCAGGATAATACCAACTATCATTGCGGCAACCACATTTGGGAATCCCTTTGACTCCATGATTTCCCCAACTATTAGGGAAACCGCCAGAATAATGAGGACCTCCGTTATAATATCCATTTTCATTCATAGTATGAGATTTTACTCTTAATATTTTGCTCAATTCAATAATGAATTTATTCGTAAAATGAAAGTTGAATCATATTATCCAATGGTAGCGATCACACATTTATGGATTGATTGGACTTAAAATTCAATATGAGAAGAGTTTCACCATTGTATTTTGAATCCCCGGAAGGTCTTGGAAGGATACCCTGCTTCCCAACCACGGCTATTGTCCTTTTATTTTGAGTTTCAACTGATTCATATATTTCCCCATATGTTTTTCCAATATCGCTCAATGTTAATTCATTTATCTCAACCTGCCCTTTTGGTTCCAGAATATTTTGAATGAACTTGCCTACATTCCCCTCACTTATTGATTTCATTATGAGATAAGAAGAGAGTTTCCCTCTAACTATTATTTCCTGGATACCACCTTTCTGGGCATGGGTTGAATTGCCTTCATTAATCAGCTCCACAATTATAAAAGCCTGTGGATTCAATCTTTTCACGTTCATTGCGGAAAGAATTGTTTCAGCATCAATGGCATTTGGATTCTTGCCGCTGGACTTTTCATCGGGGAATATTACAACCCTTTTAGCAGTTATAACTCCTGCTTTTTTTAGGTCTTCTTCCTCTAATGGTGATCCATTAACAAAATCCAGTTTATCATTCTCCAAGGGTGGCTTCGAGCTTCCTAGATAAACCACTGATTCTTTCTCCCTGAGAATCGATTCAAGGACATCCTTTCCATTACTACCATAATTACAAACTATAACATGATCTCTCATTCTTGTCACCCTTCCTCCTATTCTTTTTAAGATTCTAGTCTCAAGAATCTCCGCTGCTATGGAAACCAACAAAAAACTAAAGCTTCCAATGCCGAATATCATTATTATCATGGCATTGAGTTTTCCGTATGTACCGATGATTGTAACGTCACCGTACCCCACTGTGGTTATGGTCTGCATTGTCCACCATAGTGATTCAAAGAGAGAGTGGATCCCGGATGATGCAATAGGGTTTTCAATCAAATATTCTGAAATAGTTGAATAAATAACTACAAGTATGGATAGGAATGCCGCTCTCCACAAGTTATCCCTCAGCAGTTTCTTGAAATTGTCAAGAAGTGCCGAAATGCTGACCATTAAGGAGATAGTGCATACTATAAATTAATTGTTTTGTGCATTGTATTTCTAGAATTAGGTAACGAACTAATTTCATGACTTCATTTTCTTGTGCCATGGAAAATGCTTTAAATTGATAATCTCATTTATTTCATTGATTGTGAAGCTGCGATTACTATGGCATCCCAAACTGGCCCAAATGGTGGTGTATACCCAAAATCGGTATAGAATAAATCTTCCACCGATAATTTTGCCTGAATGGCAACTGCCACGGAATTCAAACGCCATGCACAATTATCCTTTCCAACTATCTGACATCCCAAGAGTCTTCCCGTAGATTCTTCATAAACTATTTCTATGAATACTTCTGAGCCTCCTTCATAATAGGCTGCCCTGCTCCATGCTTTGATTGTAGTCTTATTTGCGGTTAGCCCCTCTTTAATAGCTTCCTCCAATGTTAGTCCGGAAAAACCAACTTCATAGTCAAATATTTTGACAAGGGTAGTACCTATTGAACCTGGAAATATCATTTTATTTCCCACTGCATTTGAACCCGCGACCCTGCCCATTTTATTAGAAACCTGAGCAAGAGGGTGCCAAGATTCTTTCCCTGTAACTATATTTTTCGAAGTCGCGCAATCCCCTGCAGCATAAATATATTCAAAATTTGTCTCCATTTTCTCATTTGTTTTAATTAGTCCTGATTCTGTGAGATTTATGGATGAATTTTTGAGAAAAGCTGTATTTGGTGAAATTCCTGTTGCAAATATGACAAGCCCTGTTTTATGAGTTCCTTTCGTTGTCGTAACTTTATAACCATCGTTCTCTTTTATTATGTCAGTGATCTCTGAATTTAGTTCAACATTGATCTTCTTTTGGAAATCTTTGAGTAATGATTGGGAAATATCTTTGCTTATTTTTGGAAAGAGTGCTGTGTGATGAGATATTAACATTACGTCGTGACCCCCTTCATTAAAGGAAGAAGCCAGTTCCATTCCAAGAACTCCATCACCTACAATGGTTATTTTCATCTTCTCATGAATTTTGGCCTTAATTTCTATGCCACTATCCAGAGATCTGATTGCTACGGCTCCTGATTCCCTAAATTTTTCCTCAATTTTGGCGTGAGCACCAGAGCATATGATCAATCTGTCAAATGCTTCACTTGAGCCGTCAGAAAGGGTAACAAATTTCTTCTCTGCTTCCACGGACCTTACTGATATTCCCGTTTTGACAATGATACCTCTCTTCTCTGTAAATTCCTTAACAGGATAATGTATCAGTTTAACATAATCATCGAATTTGCCGCCGAGATAGTATGGCAAACCACATTCCGCATAAGATACAAAAGTTCCAGAATCATAGACAACAACCTCGGAAGATGGATCTACACGTTTTGCCTTTGATGCAGCAGACATCCCCGCTGCTCCTCCACCTATAATTAATATTTTCATTGCATTAAATGTCTTATTTGTTCATATTATTGATCCTTGTAAGGTGATTTGAAAAATTAATTAAGCTGTTTTAACATAGAATGTTAAGAAAGGCAGGTAAAGAAATGATTAAAGCTATTTTATTTGACTGTGATGGGACCCTGGTCGATAGCGAGACTTTATCTGCATGCGCTACGGATTATGCATTCAATAGAATTCTGAAAAGACCTTTGACCGATAAAGAGAGTAAGAGCTTATTGGGTAGACCTGCCAACAAAATCCTTGAGGAATGGTTTCAGGAAACTGGTAAGGAGATATTTGAGGAGGCAACCAATCACTTCATTGAAACAATAGATGATGTGAAGCCATATGAAGGAATTGAAGATATGCTTCGTTTCTTGAGCAAAAAGCATAGATTGGCCATTGTTTCTTCGAGCAGCAAAGAAATAGTCATGAGGATGCTCATATCAACGAGGTTGAGCCAATATTTTGAATTCATCGTTGGGCATGAAGATACAGATAAACATAAACCAAATCCGGAACCTATTCTGGAAGCTATGAAGAGATTGAATGTGAGAAACAGTGAGTGCGTATACATTGGTGATCAACCCTATGATATAATGGCAGCCAGAGATGCAGAGGTTAAGGTATTTGGGGTGACGTGGGGATCTGGAAACAGGGATATTTTGGAAAGCTATGATCCATATGTAATTTTGGCTAATCCGAAAGAACTGGAAAGGTTTGAATTTGATAAGATTTAAGAATTAACAATAAAATTCATCATGACCATGATACAAAACATTTGTGAACACCTGCTCATATTATAAATTATATGAAACGTCATTTTAATTTTCTTCCGTTTTTCAACATCTATATCAAAGCAAATTTAATCTGATTTTTCTGTTGAATTAGTTTTGCTCTTTACTTTATTATCGTATCTTTTGCAAAAATTTATAATATAAATTAATTTATTTATTTTTAAATGGTGAATTATGGCTATGAATTTGAAACGAAGCGATATCTCGGAACTGATGAAGACAGAGAATTGCCCATAAGTATTGAGGAATGGAGGAAGGCTGCAAGTGAAAAGCTCCCAAATGATGCATGGTGGTACATTGAGGGTTCTGCTGGAAATAATTCTACCTTTGAACATAATGAACATAGAATGAATAGTTACAGGATAAGACCCAGATACCTAAGAAATGTTGAGAATTCATCAATAGAGACCTCAATTCTAGGTCGGAAATATAAGAGTCCATTTATCATTGCACCTCTGGGTGCAATGTCCATAGTTGGAAAAGATGCTGATCTGGCAGGAGCAAAGGCAGCGGAGGCTCTTGGATTAATTTATTGCCTCTCTACAGTTGCCTCAAGCAGTATTGAAGAAATAGCAGTAAATGCACCCAATCTTGAAAAGTGGTTTCAATTGTATCCCGGAAAAGACCTTGAAATTATGAAGAGTTTCGTGAGAAGAGCTGAGAAGTCTAGGTATAGGGCCATAATTGTCACAGTGGATACAACAATGCTAGGCTGGAGAGAAAAAGATCTTCAGAACGCATATCTTCCCTTTATGCAGGGACACGGCATAAGAAATTACATTACTGATGAGCATTTCCGAAAAAGATTAAAGAAAAACCCAAAGGAAGATATGATGGAAGCAGTCAAGGAATGGCTTTCCATATATGTTAATCCCAGTTTTGACTGGAACTATTTCGACAAAATACGATCGTGGACAAAACTCCCGCTGTTCATCAAGGGTATCACTTCACCTCTTGACGTAAAATTGGCCTTTGAGCATAAAGCCGATGGTGTAATTGTTTCTAACCATGGCGGAAGGCAGGTTGATGGAGCAATATCAACAATCGATGCTTTAAATGAAATTACGATGAGCGAGAGTTACAAAGGAAGATTAATCATTGATTCCGGGATTAGAGGCGCAGCTGATGTGATGAGAGCATTTAGCCTTGGAGCAACGGGTGTTATGATCGGCAGACCCTATGCCTACGCTCTAGCTACTGCTGGAAGAGAAGGAGTTCAAAGACTCTTTACCACATTGATGGGCGAATTGTCGCTTCAACTGGCCTTATCCGGTTTTAATTCCCTTGATGAGCTTAACAGAGAATGCATATTAATTCAATAGTTAGCTTTACATCATAATTTTAACATATGCGAAAAAGTTCAATTAAGAAAAGGGATCCAAAAACCTACCCTTATTCAAGCATGAGTGAGAGATAGACTAAAAATAAACTAAAAGTGATTATGGGACCGTTGTGATTTGAACACAAGTCACCAACACCCCAAGCTGGTAGGATACCAAGCTACCCCACGGTCCCCTCTGGAAGATTATGAGAAGGGGAGAATTTCATCTATGAGATCTGTGTGTGACATGATCATTCTTCTGCAACAGTATCTATCTAGTCCAAGTGAATCCATTGCTTTTGATACTTCCTCAGGTGTGGGCTCTCGACCCTTTTCTCTAATTTCAGCCATCATCTTACTGAACTTATCGTAACTAGAACCGATCACTTTTCCACAGCTAAAGCATCTAACAGGTATAATCAACTTAGATCACCTGTAAGATTTCTGTCTTTTAACTCTGGCTCCACGACCCATAGGCTTTTTCGGAAGTTTCCTTCTGATATCATTGACAAGAAGTGTTCTGTCATATTTTCTGTATGTTTCCTCAAGTTCCGCATCATTGCTGAAGAATTTAACTATGCCCTTAGCCATTGCAGTCCTTGAAGCATCTGCCTGACCGGTTACTCCTCCTCCCTGTACATTGATTTCAATGTCAATCTGGTTTGCCTTATCTCCTATGAGAGATAGGGGCTCGATTAACTTTTCCTTCAATAATGGGATCGGATAGAACTCAACAGGCGCCCCATTAATTGTTATCTTTCCGTTTCCCTTTCTGGTGTAGGCTCTGGCAACTGCCGTCTTCCTCTTTCCAGAGGTCATAATTATGGTATTATTTTTCATTGATTCACCTCTATACCAAGGTGCTTAGAAATTTCAAGAAGTGTTACAAATCCACTCATCTTTGAATTGTCGGCTCCATCGATCCTTTCCTTCTTTGCTTCTTTATACAATTTTG
>JAJYDZ010000041.1 GCA_021790415.1 Thermoplasmata archaeon
AAAATTTGTTCTTCTGTCAATAAACTAGAAGAAGGCAGATTCATGCCCCTATCTGACAACATATCAGAGACAGGGAAGGACTGACCTGCGAATCTATTTGAATAATATGGTTGACGGTGTATCGGATAAAAAAATGTCCTCGTCTCGACGCCTTTAGAGGCTAGCCAGGTCATTAAACCGTCCCTTTCTTTTTTACCTTGTAAAAGGATTGAATACATCCAATAGACATTCCTAATGCCAGGAGAGTCAGGGGGTAATGTGACTTTATCACCAATTTCAGAAAGGTATTCATTGTAGAGTTTTGCATTGCTTATTCTTTTATTGACAAATTCATCTATCTTTTCCATTTGTGCCAATCCCATTGCTGCTTGAAGAGCAGACATCCTATATCCAAAACCTAGCTCCTCATGCCAAAAGTGTTTCCCTCCTCTTCCAAATGCATGAGCCCTCAACCACGCCATTCTTTCGGCAAGATCACTGTTTGAAGTAACACACATTCCACCCTCGCCTGTGGTGATAATCTTATTGGCGTAAAAGCTAAAGCAACCGATTTCCCCCAAACTGCCTGCTTTCCTCCCTTTATAGATTGCACCATGAGCCTCAGCAGCGTCCTCAACAATTGTTAGGCCGTGATCCCTGGCAATCTTGGAAATACTATCTGCATCGAACGGAAAACCATAGATATCGACAGGCATAATTACCCTGGTTCTATCATTTATTTTTTCCTCTATTAGATCTGGATCAATATTCCAGGTTTCTGGATCTGCATCAACAAGCTGGATTTTCCCTCTCTGATACTCAATTGCATTAGCAGTGGCTATCATTGTAAAGGAAGGAATTATAACCTCACTTTCTGCATTCACATTTAATGCTGCTAATGCCAAATGTAAAGCCGTAGTGCCACTATTTGTCGTAACACCATATTTAGTATCTGAATAATGTGAGAACTTTTCTTCAAATTCCTTAACTGAAGGACTAATTGAACTTATCCATGACGATTTAAGTGCCTTAGTAACATATTCAACTTCATTATCTCCAACTGATGGAGAACTGACTGGAATTGTGTATTGATTCTGCATACCGTTGGAATAGAACTTAATTAAATAAAGGTTTTTAGAATGTAGCTTGTATTGGAACGCAAGTTTCTCTAACCGTTCAGTAAAATCAATTTGTGTATGAGCTCCTTGCTGACGAAGGAAAATCTTTTCTAGTGGATTCAGATTTAGATACATGGTGCATGAAAACAGATCAAATTGAACAAAAGATCACTAAAAATACAAGGGCGATAATGCCAGTTCATATTTATGGTCATCCAACAAACATGGGTCCAGTTATGAAATTAACCAAAAAACAGAACTTTGTGGTAATTGAGAACGTGGCTGAAGCAGATTGCGCTATGTATAGATGAAGGAAAGTTGGAAGCATAGGTAATGTCAAAGAGGATCAAAGACTAATTGTGAAAGCTAATGGCCTATACAAATTTCTTGAAGGAGAACATTTGCAGGGAAGGTTTTAATGATCTTAAATGCTAAACTACCATTGGATATAACACTTATTAGCTTCCCTTTTTCGTGTTCTACAATTACCGGCTCAGGAGTAGACCGTTATACCTATGAACTTTACACCAATCTTGTAAAACTCGGGCTTCCTTTTCAGCTTATCCAGAAACCTCTTGGCTCGAAATTATATAGGTATGGAAGAGTGCTTTGCGTGACATTGCCAACACTAGCACTTGATAGAGCGATACTCTATCATGCCCTATCCCCGTATTCTTTTAGACTATCTCGTCTTTTCGGAAAAAGGAGGGTTGTAACAACAGTTCACGATGTCATACCCTTTGCTTGGACCCCTGAAAATCCAACACTCTTTGAAAGAAGAAGAAAACCTTATGCAGAACTGGCGATCAAGAAAAGTGATTTTCTAGTTGTTCCTTTTGAATATACAAAGAAATATATTATTGAAAACTTTGATTTGGATGAGTCCAAGGTAGCAGTAGTCAATTATGGAATAGACCTCAACAGGTTTTTTGAGGCTGGTTACTGTAATTCCAAATCGAATGAAAAAACAAAAAACCTTCTGTTCTTGGGAGGGGTTAACCCAATGAATAGAGGTGGGATTACTGTTCTAAAAGCATTTGCAGTAGCTTCTCGGTCAGATGATAGCCTTCGCCTTACTATTTCTGGGCGTAGGTCAGGACTAACGAAGCTAAAGCTCGAAGCTGAACGTCTTAACATTTCAAACAGAGTGACTTTAGTTGACTTCATTTCAGAAGAACAACTTCCAAAATTCATATCAAAATTTGATATTTTTATTTATCCATCTCCAATGGGATTCAGTTACCTAATGCTTCAAGTTATGGCTGTTGGAATACCAGTTATCGCATCTAATGTGTTTGACAATCCAGAATTTATCGATAATTCTGGGCTCACATGCGAACCAGATGACATCGATTGTTTTGCATCATCTATCTTGAAGATGGTGGACTCTGATGCAACACTTAGTGCCCTTAAGCAAAAATCAATCGAAAGAGCCAAACAATTCTCGCCTGTAAGAATGGCTAAAGAGACTCTTGCTGCTTATTCTAATTTTATTGAAGACCTTAGAACCTATGGATAAAAAAAAGTCTCAAAACTTCAAGACCCAAATGTTGTTCAGAGCACTTTGCTAAAATAGACTTTCATCGCCAAAGGATTTGATAGAAAGTTGAGAAGTGCAATTGCAGTTTTAGAAAGTTGATAGAACCCCAAGCTCTTTGAGTTCTTCAAGAATTGAAGGGTATCCGTAAATATTAATTTTCTAGGTTTGTCATCTAAAATATCACGAACTATAAGCGAGTCAAATAACTTGTTTTCGATTAAGACTAATATTTCATCATTTCCGCATTCCTTCATGATATCCAACATTGAAGAGTAATTAATGATTCTCTTGTTTAGCCAGTCTCTAAGTCTCAATAGATCTCCGTTAGCCTGTGATTTTGAATGTGGATGCAATCTGTATCTTGTCAACTTTTCAGAATCAATCATAACTTCGTATCCAGCACAAAGCGATGCAAGAAAAACAAACGTGTCAAAGCTGCCTGGTAAAGACTGTATTTTATTCCTCCAACCCTGCAGGATTTGCCTCCTGAATGAAATACAACTATGGTTGAAATCAATTCCTCTGTGAATGAATTTATGAATCTCCTTTGTATTTTTGATAGATAAGGACAAACGTTTGCCTTCATCACGAAAGTCGTAGGATCTGAAAGGAACCGATAATTGTACTCCATTACTGTCTATGACGTCATAATTGTTGTGTAAATACCCTATTTGCTTATTGCTCTCAAATAAACCGTATATCTTCTCAAGTTTGTTTGAGTAAAAAATATCATCATCATCAAGCAAAACAATTATTTCTCCATTACTTGAGTCCAGAGCAATTCCAACTTTATCGGAATATTGCTGCATTTCCGTAACAAGTACGTTAACCCTTCCTTGTTCTTCCCGAGGAATTACTTGTTCGTTACTTACAAGAATAATTTCATAGAGGTCATGATTCAGAGTCTGTGTTAATACAGAATCTAAAGCCTCAATAACATATTCTTTTCTCTTGTGATTAATTAATACAACAGTGATAGGAATAGACATCGATATTTTAAGGATCGAATATTGAATTAAAAATGTTTCTCAGTTGTTCACATTTACTGTCTAACAAGATATATGTAATTTAAAATTATTTGAGTTTGGGCATGAGTTTGCACATTATAGTATCCACAGTAATAACCCAAAAACTGAACGCCTATTAGGGGTTCATTCACTTTAAAGTGATAGGTGATATTTGTCCAAGAATTCCTGGATATAGTGCCGTAATCTATTGTTACGTTATAAAGGTATGATGGAAAACCCAAGGCCGAGCCTCTCAAATAGAGAACCGGTTGATCAGGGGAAACTTTTTCGTCTTGAGCATAAGCCCTCAATGAGAACGTAATCGAATATTTACCAGGTAGCAAGGTCAAGAATGGTCCTCGCCATATGTTTTCAGAATTAGAATCTGTTTGGCTTGGAATGACGCTTTCCAACACATGGGAGTAAGTTGAATCATTAGATGAAACAAGCTGGCCAGACTGCCCAACTTTTAGGTCGGTCGGTCTTATGTTTACTGTATCCTGAAATTGGTTTCCATTTTCTAACGTAGTATTTCCTGTGTATCCTTTCTTGAATAAATATACTGGTCCCGGGGAAGATTGCGAATAAATGAATGACACTATCCCATAAACAGATTCATTAAATAAGTCATTGCACAAGAAATTGGGCAAGTAATAATAGGACGAGTCAACCAATACGTACTCGGGAAGATTGGAATCGTTAAAGGGAAAGTAAGGGGCAAGAGTACTGTTAAATGGAAACCAGTAAAGGGAAAAGGCATTAGCATTATTTGCAATCAATGGAAAGAGATTATCAGATGCCAATATTTGTGATCCGGAAGGAATTTCTGAAACAAGATGCTGGACAGACTGGAATTCTGGGTTAAGGTTGTATTCGAACCAATAGCCGGGATTATTAGATAGAAACTTATCTGCAGTATTAAATGGACTTAATACTATGTTCAGAACAACTAAAAAAAGGACTACGATGGTAAATTTCTTGATCCACCCCCGCCTCCTCTTCCGATTACTAGAAAATTGATAACTTGGATTCTTGTTAATCGTCTTTCTAAAGTACCTGCGAAAGAAAACTAGTATAAGCCAAACGAGGAACACAGTCAAGACTAATGCCAGAGTGTAGTTGAACTTTAAAGCATTAGAGGTTATTGGGGCTAAAAAAGTGAGAAATATGAAATATGCAATAGATGTAAGAAGACAAGCGAAAAATATATACAGCAGAGACGTCGAAACTGTCTTTTCCTCTCCGAAATTGTTCTTCATGCCATATATAAATCCAATGAAAACCGGAGGAACTGCAATAAATGCATATTGGTTTCCAAACCCAGATGAAAAGTTTGAGGCGACTACAAATGTATTTATTAACCAAGGTAAGGACATCAAAAGGTTTTTGGGGTATAATAGAGGCATAAATCCAAGTGAAAAGAAAATTGTTACCCAATAAAAAGTCGTCAGTTCTGCAGACGGAAAAGACAGAGCTGAAGTTGAAAACAAGGAAGTTATATAATACCCAACTGAGGATGGGGTAGCAGGTTGATTTACTAGTAAAGGTATTAGGATAGACTGGATTATTCTAATCAAGACATACATGATGGCCGATAGCAGAATTAGCGCGAACAACCACCGGTTTGTTTTGTTTAAAAAGAACGAACGTAGCCTCCGTACATCCAACCCATTATATTCTACGATGAAAAATAGAGCTAATCCAACCATTAGAAATGGAAATACTTCCAAAGTGCAGCTTCCCACCACGAGCATGACTGCAGCGAAGGAATATTTCTTTTGAAACATAAGAAGGAAAGAGGTAAAAAATTCTACAGGGATAAATGACTCCCAGTGAAAATCATAAAAAATAGCCGAAATTATGGCAAAATTAAGCAAAAATAGTAAGGCAATTAGATATGATTGTCTCCTTGACATACCTATCAATCTAGCTATCAAAAACAGTGGAACTATGGATGCTGATACTACCAGAGATTGAACAAGAAAGAGAGTAATCGGAAATGGAAAGGTTCCGTATAAGTATGATAGTGGAATAGCAATATAAGAACTGTGTATCTCCAGGAATGAGAGAGTTCCTGCGTGAACAAAATTCGCAGATTCATAAAGAAGATACCCGTGACTACCTGTCCATAGCATTTGTTCCATTATACCAAAATCCCAATTTGTTGTGAAAAAATCGTAATATCTCAGCATAGAAAAAAAAGTAAAAAGAATGGTGGAGGATGAAACAATAAAAGTCATAGAAATCTTGTCACGGCGCTTTATGTGCCAGGTTTCGCCAGTCTCCGCCAATCTCATCTTTAACCCCCCGAAAGTCATTGAATTAATTTAACTTATCGTAATGATTTTGGATATCACTAAATATTAATTTTACACTTTTTTCAAACGCTTCAAGTTCGAAATGTAATGACCGCGCTTTGCTGAGATTACTCCAATTGGAATAATATTCTCTATTGTACAACTTGTTCATTTGATCAATCCATGATTTTGTGTTGTTCGGCTCGCACCTTATTGAATTGCCGCCAGTTATTTCGATAAATGGCTCTATGTCTGAAACTATCACTGGTATTCCAAACTGCATAGCTTCAATTATTGGCCTTCCGAACCCGTCATAGAGTGATGGATAAAGTAAAACATCCGTCTCATCGTAAATCTCTCTTATATCTGCCACATTATCTATCACCTTGACATTTCCGTACTTCTTTTGTATCAATTTCATGGTGTGGTTTTTAAGCTTTGATACTAACAAAAATCTGGCGTTATTGTGAATTTTAAACGCCTCTGTGAGCTCTAAGAAGAATTTGATGTTCTTATATTGTCTATCAGTTGCAATATACGTAAAAGTCAAACCCTCCTCACCTAAAATCTCACGTGATCTTTTCATCCTAGATTTTTCTGGAAAAAGATTCAAAGATGGTTCAGGCAGCACGAACGACCATTCTGGTTTCAAACTAAAATTTATGGCTTCGGATTTAGTAAATTCACTAATAAATATCCCCCATTTCAATAGCCGAAGCTTTGGCATTATATACTTGAACATTAACGTCGTACTAAACTTATCTGCATAGTTTGAAAGTGGCCTGAAATCGTGAAATTTAACAATTACATTAGAGAGTTTCCGAAGTGGTGCGACCAAAGTTGGATCAGACAAAAATATCATGTCTGAATCGATGGAATTTAATTTCTTCTTAAGAAATATCAATCGGTTAATCCCATTAGAAATAGTGTAGGACGGTAGCGCAATGCCTGAAATCATGTAGTCACCCAAAAAATACTCAGATTTATTTTTAGTATCCATGATTTGGAACCATTTGACATCGTATCCAATTTTCTTGAGGGTCTTATACAAAGCAAGAGAGCCCTGGGTTATCCCATCATTTATTTTGGAACCATTAATTATAGCTATTGATTTCATTAATGCTCCAATGGTTCAATAAAGATAACAATTCATTGACTGCGTATTCTGTTGTGAACTCCTTTCCCCTTTTTATACATTCTTCCTTTGCAATCCCTGTTGATTCACTTCTCCAAATTTGCAAGGCTTTTTCTATGAATTCTTCTCTAGACTTCACTAACCATCCCGTTATTCCATCCAGTATTGTTTCGCTGGGGCCCTCTTTATCATAAGACAATACAGGCGTTCCACACAGCATAGATTCTATAGGTACGTATCCGAAGGGTTCGTTAGTAAACGGAAAGGCCACAAAATGAGCGCAACTGTATAACTGAACTAACTGATTTTGCGAGACATATCCAAGTAGAGATAATTTATTCTTGAATCTGGACAAATTAAACCCGGGAGGTATTTTTGCCCCAAAAGCCTTCAACTTAATGCCAGATTCTAAGAGCCACTCTAGAGCGATAAGATCGGTTTCTTTGCCTATGTAGGTCAGAACATATTTTTCTTCCCTTAAAATATTTATAGGCGTGAACTGAGAAAATTCCTTGGAAGTGTAAATCACAGAATCGATTCTGAAGGGATATCCCTTATATCTGGAAGCAACAAAACGCGAGTTTGCAATTACAACCCGCGACAACGATGCCATTCTTGTGACCGACAAGCGACTTCCATTTTCTAACGGCTTTTTAAAAAACTTCAGAAACAGTCTGGAAAGATAATTATTGGAAGCCATACTTTCAACAACCTCTGCAAATGGGGGACCTTGTATCCACAACAAATCAGACTCACACATTGCTGTGGATGAAAGGTTCACCACGTAGTCGAATGTATTTGGAAATTTAATAATTGCATTCTTTCCGAGTTTAAAAGCGAGAAGATCAAGGAACCAGTTGACCCCCCAAAGAAGTGATTCATTCAATCTGGGGAACAGTATTTTTTTAATGAAAGAGTATCTTCTTTTTTCCTTTTTTCTGAGAACTCTAATACCCAAGTATTCCAGTTCAGTTGCCTTTTTCGAATCAATAAAGTTTGTGGATAAATAGACATCAAATTCTCGAACAATTTGGGCAGATAGGGATTTTACCAGATCAAATTGCACAGAGTATGTGGTAGGAATAGGATCAACGACAATCAAAATCCGTTTTCTTTCCACAATTTTAGTATTAAATCTTGTTATTAAAAAGTATGTAAATATCTGAGCCGAATACGGAGATCCTTGGATGCCGAGTAATAATTAAAGAAACTCAACACATTTAATCCTGTTCTTTTGAATGCCCTCAATGCATTCCTGAGGTGACAAAATTCGACAAAATACCTTCTCTTCCTTTCTCTGAATTCAATGGTCATATCAGTTTTCACTGTTGATCTATCCTGATATATGATCTTATACTTTTTGCCTAAAACTAGCTCTCTCCTGTGGTTCCTCTCAGTTCCCCTTCTCATGTCTCTCTTTGGATAATTCCCATCGAACCATGAGATCGTTTCTTCTGCTGACCCTGAATGAAGCAAATTCTTTATCAACGCCCTTTCAAACAGTATGCTCAAACCAGATCGGATGAGAGTGCCCATGTTTCTGAATGTTTCGTCGCATGCGTTGGATGTGCCCTCCCTTCCTGCAAACTTGCTGCATAGAAGATCAGTCATCCATTTCATCTCTTCGGAGCCATTATTGGGAGTTCCTTTGAGGAGGGTTCTCTCGGAGGTCACGAAGAAGGCCGGTGACATCGAGAAGGTCATGGGCATGAAGTTATTCTCCAAAATATTGAGGAGTTAGAGTCTTAACTGAAAAATAATAGCAAATTTGAAATTGAATACAAAATTAAGAATATTTTCGCCACACTAAAATATATTGGGTTTGTAGCAGCAATTATTGATAAATTCTTAACTGATGGGTTAAGTTATTTTACCTTTAATGTATTTGATATCTGTAGGAAGTTACTCTGATTGGAGGATCATTACTCGAATCAGGTAACGATAAAAGTTGACTATGATGATTTGCTTCCTTGTTTTTTTCTTCTTTCCATCATTTCTGTAATAGCCCGTTCCAGATTGTATTGAGGCCTAAATTTTAATTCGCTATTTGTCTTCTTCATATCAGCTTTAGTAAACATCTGGTAATTCTTGAAAGGATTCTTTACATGCGTGATTCTGGAATTACTCTTACTAATTAATTTAACCAATCTTGCAATTTCATTAAATGTTGTTGTTATACCGGTTCCTATGTTATAACTTTCTCCG
>JAJYDZ010000042.1 GCA_021790415.1 Thermoplasmata archaeon
ATAAGGCTTCCGCAGGTGAAAATCCCATGAATTCCAGATAATCCACCATGGCCATGGAATCCGGATAAAGTTCACTGAGATGTTTAACCATTTCCCCGGTTAGCTTTCTCTTATTTTCCACTATGCCCTTTGCCTTGACCTCTTCAATTACCCTCTTCTTTTTCTCTTCGTATTCATATCTCTTAAGAAGGAATTCATAAGCATCGCTAAAGTTGCACTCCGATTTCATGCAGTTTGCCCCCCTTGGGCATTTCTGGCCAGATTCAACAATGCAAAAAAGTGCGCATTCGTGACCTGCCTTTCTAATGCCATCTGTTATGCTGAAATCCTCTTCATAATAGTTAGGCCTTGTGATTAATATCATTATTTCCTTATCTCCAATTGTCAATGAATAATCGGCAAATATCTGATTTCCCATTACATGAACAGGTTCGGGATCATCTCTAAAGCGGGAATTGTGCAGGCCATGGACTATCTCTGAAACATTTCCAATATACTCACTTACGGAGCTGTCCAGATGATAGGCATATTCTGCCTTTCCCTGAGTATTCTTGAGATTTACCTTTGCATCCATTTCCCAGTTCTGAAATCTCAGGAGATATCTTACCAGTAGGGCAAATTTGTAACCGTATCTATCGCTATGCTCCTTTATCATGAGCGGTCCACTCAATGTAATGGATGATTCCTCATTATGAGATTCAAGCGTATATAGAAGACCAAGACTCCTTGCCTTTCTCACAATACGATTTATGTTTTCTCTCATTCTCACAGTCATCGTAAGGCATTTAAGAATAACGGTTTCGACCTGTTCCATGTTGAACTTTTTTGAGAGGTCATCATTGGAAATGTCTGGCACAGCTTCAAGAATTTGTTCATTTTCCTTGTCTGCGTACATGGATTTACTTACATCTTTCACTGAGGCGTTTAGTTCCTCTGCCACTTTCTTAAGAATTTCTTCCCTTCCCTCCGGGGAAACCGGTGGAACTCTTGTATATTTGAATATTGTTGATCTAACCAGTTCGGCATCAAGGTAACCGGGCGGTGACATTTTTGATAAACGAAACATGATGAGTGAAAGACCGCGAATAATCTTGGGATTCTGTATCTTTAATTCCAGAATCTTGATCTCCCTTTCAATGTCTTCTCTGGAAGATCCAATATGCGATCTAAATAGATCCATAACAGCAGAACAGTAATCGCTGTTTTCCTCTGTGAGAAAAATGGATCTTACTGTGCCATTCCGGCTTTTCCTAACTGTCATTAGTTGAACCGGGAACACCCTTTCTCCTCCTCCGTGATGTATTATACTCTGAAGTACCCTTAGCCACTATTTCATAAAGAATTGAATGTTTTCCCTCCGATTGTCGTAATAGTCTTCCAAGTCGTTGTCTGAACTGTCTGGTACTTCCTGAACCGCTCAAAACGATGCCAACTGTGGCATCGGGAACATCTATCCCTTCGTCAAGAACCCTTGATGTGGCAAGCACAGAAATCTCACCGCTCCTGAACATTTCGAAATACCTCTTTCTCTCAGGTCCGGGCGTAAGATAGGTAATGCATGGTACCAGAAATTCCTTAGAAATGAGATAGGAAGTTGCCGTATCCTCTGCAAAAATAAGGGTCTTCTTTCCCCTGTTCTGCGACAACACATACCTGACGGCGTCAACCTTTATCCTGGCACTGAAGGCAATCTCCCTGGCTTTTCTCCATGCCATTAATGCCTCTCTTCCCTCGGGGTTCCATGATGACATTATGAATTTCTCAAAATCCCATGGACCTCTCATTGTTATACGATGCTTTCTAAGATACGAGGTAAATATTTCCCTGTTTCTGTCATATTCCTCTTCCTCTTCCTGTTCCAGATCGACCGGTATCCTTACTATATCATAACCGGCAAGGAATTCTGTTAATTCCTCATAGCCCAGTTCAAAGATCTTTCCACCCATTGTGATCTCAAGTTTTTCATGAAGCATATCCAGACGCTCAAGTGTTGCCGTAAGACCAAGCCTGTAAGGAGACGCAAACATTTTTGCAATTTCTCCATACCTTTCAGATGCCAGATGATGCACCTCATCAACCAGAAGAAACTTGAATCTGTTTCCCAGCTCTTCTGCCATTAGATACGCAGAATCATATGTGCATACGCTTATTGGCTTGATGTCCTTTTCTCCCCCTCCTATTTGACCCACCTCAACGCCAAGCGTTGTTTGAAGCTTTGTCCTCCATTGCTGTATGAGTTCAATGGTTGGAGCTATTATTATTGTTGATACTGAAAGTTTTGCAATGGCTTCTATACCGATGTGAGTTTTTCCAGCGGCGGTTGGTAAAACCACTATTCCCCTCATATTATTTGCCGACCACATGTCTATGGCCTTCTGCTGATATGATCTTAATTTTTCATTGTGTGCAAGATTCAAACCTTTCTCTTCAATAAACACCTTATCCTCTGCATCCGGATATTTTTTCATTATGTTATAATATTCATATGCAGGTGCTCTGTATCCCTGAATTCTTTCATCATACAAGGCGATGGATGAAACGTTTTTTGGAGGATCCTTTATGAGAATAGTTCCTCTGGAAAATGTAAGAATCATTAATTTCATATAAAAGCTGAACTAATTAATATAACTGTGTGGGCTTTACATAAACACGTGCCAAACTATTCAATTTGAATTATGGAGATTGGATGTACGTTTTTCAACAACAAACAGTTCGGCTGGCATCAAAGGATGAAAATTATGATTTTCGGTTTCTCCATTTTCTTATCTCCGCAGTAGAATTCCAGCCAAATGAGGATTTACGTACTGTTGATGCGATTTCTATGCCTTCTGCGATGGCTTCTCTGTAAATAACTCGCTCTCTTGACTTCTCTTCCTTTAACTTTTTGATCACTGAATCTCTAATGATATCACTCCAGTTGATGTAGGACAGCTTTTTCAGCTTTTTCAGCTTTTCCATTGTTTTTTATAAATTCCTGCCGTTATTGCCCATATTGAGTAATACCTATGTGTAATGTAAAAATTACACCACGGGAATATTGATGTAGATTTCCACACAATTAGAGATGTACATTATTATTCCTAAAGTTGCTCGTTGATACCATATTCATACAGAAGTATTAGAGTTCCCTTATTCATTGTGAAACAGTTCATTGAACTGCTTTTGGAGACCCAAATTTATTGGTGTTAACAATAGTGGTTGATTCGTCTACATGCTACTATTAAGTGGCAGTTCTTTATTGACTGGTAAACTGATTGCAATTCATCAACATCGCAAGCTCGGAGGCTTTATTGCTCAGGTTATTGTAAAGTTATTTAACATTAGAGATAATCGCGAACTTAGAGCAATATACTATCAGACTTGCTTGAATCCTGTCAGATGATGAGCATTGTCACCTTTTGAGAAATAATAAAGGACTTGCTTGCTTTTATAAACTATTTTGAAAAAGAGGGTTTAATGATCTCAAGTGTTAAATTCAAAAAATTTGGCTCTTCTGACTTTCATGTGGGTTACAATATACAATTCTATTTTGAGCGAGTTATGTGTGTCTTCCAGAATATATTTTTATCAGTGAAGTCGTTAATGCATTGGAAAATCTGCTATTTCTATAACTTTTGTGTAGTTTCCGTAGAAATGACCCATACAAGAGTGTGATGAACCGTTTTTTTATAAGCCCCTGGAAATAGTTGCTGGATCTTGATATAATTTAGCTATGAATGCAAATTCATAATCTCTGTTCCTATAGCGTATAAGTCAAAACAAGGCACGAATCATTCAAAAAGTCTGTAAGTTATTGAGCAGTCATCAACCAATGTTCTACACGTTTTACATCTGTATTCGACTTTTAACTTTGCGCCAGTTGACGCAACTTCATAAGTTCATGTTTGATGTGATTTCCAATTTTGTGTTATTTCTGTATTTATAGAATCTGCAAGGTCAGAACTTTTTTTCAGTTCATGATTTTACCCTGAAGGTTGAGAATTGATTAATAGTACCCTAATTATCCAATGTGTAAGTTTGCAGTAACCATTTCCATATTGGGAGATATTTGATCAGCTTGCCCTCTTTAGATTCCTCGGCCTCATAATCCCATGTTATCACGGTAAGGGCATCACACTTTAGTTCTTTGGAAGCCAGGATCAAACTGGCAGTTTCCCTTTCATTGATATCCATATTTCCAGATATATAAGATATCTGTACCAGCTCTATTATATCATTCCCCTTCTTTAGAACAAAGTCAACTTCCCTGCCTCGGTGATCTTTCCAGTAGTACAAATCCTGATTTAACTCAAGATATAGGTTCCTGCGCATCAGTTCAACAAATACAATATTCTCCATCTGTCTTCCAATGTCCTGACCTGCCCTGAAAGCAATACTGCCTGCCATTCCATTGTCAATTGCATAGACTTTTCTGGGTGCTACGAACTGATCCTTAAGCTTGAAGGAAAAACGTTGCAAGAGAAAAAACATGTAGGATTCTTCCATGTATCCAACATATTTAGCAACAGTATGACCATTTTTTATGCCCAGGTATCCTTTAAGTTTTTCAAATGATATCTCCTTGCCAAGATTGGAGGCAAGGTACATAGAAAGATTTCTGATGCCTTCCCGGTTCCGAATTTTGTGTTGTGATATGATGTCATTTTCTACTATGTCCCTGTATATACCCTGCAATATTCTGGTTCCGAATTTCTGAACCTCGGGAAATCCGCCCTTGATTAGAAATTCATTTAACAACCTCTTTACTGTTGATATATTATCATAAGAAAGATGCCAGTCTTTGTCCAGGTATACACTGTTTATTTTCAGAAATTCGTTGAAACTGAATGGGAAGAGGACGATGTCTGAGTGCCTGCCTGTTATGAATGTGGAAAGATTTCCTCTTAAGAGACCGGAATTGCTTCCAGTGATTACAATTCTCTTTGAGGTTCTGATTCTGGAAACAAATCTCTCCCATCCCACAACTCTTTGTATTTCATCTAATACGAAGTAATCAACCTCCGAATAAAGTTCATAAAATGCCTGAATTACCAATGATAATTCTTCTGAACGAAGCGAAGCAAGTCTCTCATCGAAGAAATTTATGTATCCGAATCTCTCTCCTTTCAATATCATCCAGGTAAAGACAGATTTCCCTGACCTTCGGACTCCCAAAATGGCAAGAATGTTTGGGAATTTCAATAGAGGTCTTACATTCTCTAAATTTATCTCCCTTTCCACAATCTTTTCTTTCTGGAACAACTCTTCCACCTGTTGTCTCTGGGAGACGATTACCGACTTTATCTGGTCTACATTCATGGTTAAACTAATAGCAAGCTTTTACTAAATCCTTGTCATTATACTTTTCAAAGTGTGCTACATTGTGAAGTTGTGATAGACCAAACATAAAGATTGTCCTAATCTAGTCCACTGTTGACAGGTACCCTTTTGCTTTCCCTAACCATTATATTTAGAAATGAAAATCTTGAACAAAGCATAATTTCAAATGGATATGAGGATGTTGATAAATTATTGGACTATCTAAAGGAGGAATAAGATTGTATAACGCTTACAACATATATAATGAAAGTTCTACATCAGCCCTTTTTAAGCAATTCGATGGTAGCGAAGTTGTGTTGCCACAATTTGATAATGATTCAAGTATAGCCTCTGTGGTAAGCATAAACGGCAATCAAAATATGAATTACTTGAAATTATTGGCGAACTTAGGCAGGATCCATAATTATACAGGGGAAACCACCCTTAAATTGATTTTAGAGGAATTTGACTCAACCGATTTAACTCTAGATTCAAGCGCTGATAAATTAACTGAACTCGCCGATATACTTGATTTTCTATCTCATTATTATGGTTTTTTCGGCGGTCCATATCTGGATTATATTCTTGATGAAGATACCAACGACGCTCTTTTTTTCAGGGTAATTTTTCTGAAAGCGGGAAGAAAAGAATGGAAGGAGATAGAAAATAGTATGGCAAAACGTCAGGTGTTAACTAAAGGTATGCTGGCTGTTTTTTGCATGAAAGGATTTGAGTGATGAGTCTTTTAAACCCAAAGAAAATTTTAAGCGAGCTATCAAATTTAGTAAATGAATATTCGAACATTGACGAATCAATGTCTGAAGTTGAGATGAGGAGAATTTTTAGTACATTATACTTTTCACTCTTTAATTATCTTTATAGTATTTTCTGATCATTATTTAATGAATCATGGAACAATTGAAATAATGGAGCAAGAAGTAAAATCCCTAATTGGTGAAACTATATTAATTAAAATAAGTTATGAAGAAGTTAAGGCTGCCCCGACTTATGCCGATACCATACTTCAGTTTTTGAAAACTGAGGAATGATTAGTATTGAATCGATTATATTGGAAGAGAAAAGAATGTTGTTAATTTATTTGGAATGAAAGTGAGAATGAAAACTGACCGCCCAATTAAAGAATTTGCCAGGAACCTATGTTAAGGCCTCGTCATAACAAATTATTTAACGCTGTAAAAAACATACCTGGATATTCAAGTTGTTAAATCATTGGTAATCTTAATTTATCTTATCGGTATGAACACATATGAGATATCTAAAATATGGAAAGAGCGGAATTTATGTATCGGAGATAGCCCTGGGTGCAATGACATTCGGTGACAAAAACAGCTGGAAACTAGGAGGGCTTTCACAACAGACCACCAATGAAATGGTCAAAAGATCATATGACTACGGAATAAATCTTTACGATACCGCAGATGTATATGACGAGGGTGAATCAGAAAAAGCTCTTGGTATAGCGGTAAAGGATTTCAGAGATGAAATTCATATTGCCACAAAGGTCAGAGGTAAAACGGGGAAGGGAATAAACAATGTTGGTCTCTCCAGATCTCATATTTCAAGATCTGTTAAGGGAAGTCTCAAGAGGTTAAACACAGATTATATTGATATTTATCAGTTCCATTCTTTCGATTATCATGTGCCCTATGATGAAAGTATTGAAGCAATGCAGGATCTTATTGAAAGGGGAGAGGTCTTCTATCCGGGGGTATCTAATTTCACAGCATGGCAGATGGCCACTTTCAACGCCATTGCGATGGAAAAAGGATACGAACATTACCAGAGTGCCCAGATGAATTATTCTCTTTTGAACAGAGATATTGAACATGAAATTTTGCCCTATATGGATCATGATAAAATGACCCTTCTGGCATGGAGTCCTCTCCACGGTGGAGTTCTGTCAGGTAAATACACATCAAAGATTGAACTGAAACCGGGAACAAGAATGGGAGACCGCGGATTTGTCTTTCCAAGATTTGATGAAAAACGTTATCCGGAGATATTAACAGAAATGGAGAAAGTTGCATCTGAACAGGGATGCAGCATTGCAAATGTTGCCCTCGCATGGCTTAGAGCAAAAAAGGTTGTCATAATACTAGGCGCAAGAACTCTTGAACAATTTGAGGAGAATATGAAATCCATTGACGTTAACCTGACCACAGAACAGGTTCAGAGCCTTGACAAGATATCAGAAGAAAGGGAACAATATCCAAACTGGATGATAGGGAGAATGGATAGGGGAAGAAGCTTCGACATAGCATAATGTTCCCCCACACTACTTATTTTATGTAGCAGAAGATTCATGAGATAATTATATTTCTTATATGAGAACATTTCTATTATGTGTTAAATCAGGTGAAGTATTAATTATTAATTCAACACTCATGTAATAGATAGCAATGAAATGGGTAACCAGAGAACATGCAAAAGTTGATAGAATAGCCTGCCCTTGGTTGATTTCAAGGTTTGTAGACAAGAACCCTGAATTTATCTTTGTTCCAAAGGATGATGTTATGAAAGTTGCAAAGAGTCAGGGAGCAATACCATTTGACACTCCTGGTGCAGAACTTAATCATTTCAAAGAAAAGGGATATGAATTTGTCAGTTTCGACGCAATAATAAAAAAATACAATCTCAAAGACCCTGCCCTTCTTGAGTTTGCAAAGATCGTAAGATCTGCTGATTCAAGCCCTCCAGATGCAAAACCAGAAGGGGCAGGACTTGAAGCTGCTGCTCTGGGATTCAGACAGATAGCAAAAGATGACCATGAAAACATGAAGTTGCAGTTTCCGCTCTATGATGCCCTATACGCATACTGCAAATGGAGAATTGAAGAAGGGGGAAAATTGGAACATTCTTGATCAACATATCCCTCAGAATACATTTTTTTTAATATCCGATTATATGAATTTCAAGTTGATGTTCTATTCAATCAATTGAATTGACACATTTTTGATCTACCCCATAAACATATGATTGTGTAAACTTTTCTGGATCTATTGAAAAGGTTCATCATCATTTTCTATTATGAACTGCCTCAGGCTCCTGTTAACTTTCTTCCATAAATCGCTCTTTCTAAAAAGATATGATTTTTCCATGCTTGTGAGGCTGATCTTAACATCTTTTCCAAAGGTTTCAAATTTTTTGTATTCACCCAGAACAAGTGATTCAAACATGGTTTCCATAAATACGAGATAGTTGTTTCTTCTGTAAGATTCCTTTTTCTCTCTGGATAATTTTGCACTTATTTGACTTGCAAGAAGGAGGAAAAATCTTCTTTTCCCAATCTTGTGAAATGGATAACCGTTCAATGCAAGGATATCCTTGAACGAATAGTTGCAGCCTATGATGAGATCTCTAATTAATGAGATCTTTCTCTTCAATGAAAGTCGCCTGAAATATGGCCGGGACTTTCTCTGCCATAAGTCGTACCGTCTCAGCAACGGCTCGCTCACCGCTTTCTCCCACAAGTACGCTTCCAGCTCTTCGAGCGGAATAATCTCGCTCGTGTTGGCTGCGATGTCTGGTCTGGTACCAAGTTAGGTGAGCTGTTGTAAGGGTATTCTAGCAACTCATCGCCACTTCAATTGACCCCTCTAGGTCGCTTTCTTTTTCTCTTCGAGGTGGACATCGAATGCCAACTGGGCTGTTTCGTAAAGGCTGTCTCGAATCTCCAAAATCTGTTCATCGGAATAGTTGGCGCTGTCCGGAATCAGTTCGCGGCACTGTTCAATGGAGAGCAT
>JAJYDZ010000043.1 GCA_021790415.1 Thermoplasmata archaeon
CAATTAGAGAAATGATGTCGTACATTTCATCAGGGGCATCAAGATATATATTTTTTCCTTCAATAATGTCCCAAACCTCAAATCTGAATCCCTCATGCATGTTATTATCAATTACAAGTCCCGGGGTATTAAAAGGATCTGCAAACATCTTAAAGATTGGATAGTTGAAAGCCCCAGGTTCAGTTTTATCCATCATATATACTATGAACGGTTCTGACTTCCTAGGTGTTATTTCCATCTCTGCAATACCCGGACCCATTCCCTTAATATTCCCGGAAAATGAATCCTTAAGTAAGTCCTGGCCAGCGCCGTATAAACCAAGCTTCTTCGCAACTTCAGTTCCAGCTTTGAACGCATCCCAAGCTAGCCCGTGAACCTCTTTAGCATTAATTCCAAGATTATGTGCCATAGTAATCTGTATGTCGTCCCCTATACTTGAAACATAAAAATCAGAAATTATCCCCTTTCCGTGATCCTTCACATGATTCTTTACCTGATTAACAACATCTTCGTGAACAGTGGTATGCCCTGGAAGGCTACCTATGTCTGCCTTTATATGGCTCAATGTAACTTTCATTGATCATTAATGACTAATTCATATTAATAAATTATCTCACTATAAACTATATATTGCAAAGTGATTCTTTAAATAATTCAAATTTTAGGTCATAAACATGATAAAAGTACAGAGGGTTTATGATAATATAGATCAAGATTCTCATACAGACTATATACTTGTAGACAGGATCTGGCCAAGAGGTATCTCCAAGGAAAAACTAACTGGTGTAATTTGGATGAAAGATTTGGGTCCAAGCAACGACTTGAGGAAATGGTTTTCCCACGAAGAGAAAAAGTGGAATGAATTCAGGGAGAGATACTACTTGGAAATAGGGAATTCTCAGAACTTTAAAGATATTGTCAATAAGGCAAAGCAGAAAAATCTTGTTCTCCTATATGCTTCCAAAGAAAGGAACTTCAACAATGCAGTGGCATTGAAGAGTTTCATAGAAAGAAATTTATAGCATTTAAATAATTTTATTCATGTAATTTATAATATTGTTACTCTGGGACTATTCTCACAACATTACTTCCCCTGACAACAACCATACCTAACTTTTTAGTAACTGTGTCAGAATTCTCTTCTACCTCATCCATTACCATATTCATGTATTCGTCATAACCTGTAAGGACTCCCTGAAGTGTTCTGTTGTCCTTTAATAGCAAAACTACCTTTCTATTCAAACTCTCTTCCAATAATTTCATCGGCATTATCATTTCTTCACCTAGTTATATTCTTCCCCATCTACGTTTTCTTCCCTGCTCATTATGACCTGAATAAGTCCTTTCAGGACTTCCTTCACATCATCCAGCTCTCTCCTCATGTTACTTAATTCTGTTGTCAACTTTTTAAAATCTGCCATACTTTCATTGTCTGTTTTCAATATCATCACCAAAATTAATCATGTCTCCATAATCAATGGCATATTTTCTCTGTTCTGTTCTCTCGCAGTTTTCGCAGTAAAGCGATCCACCCTTCATAACTAAGAATTCCCTACATCTTGAGCATCTTGCCTTGACAACTCCAAGATTTCTCCCCATAATACCCAATTCAAAATTTTGGCCAATTCTTAGGACTTTACCTCTGATAAAATCTCCTGTTCTTATGTTAGGTATATCATTTGATCTGCCACGGTCTCCCTGCCCGAACCTAATGTATCCCTCAGCAGTGTAAGGAACAAGTCCAAATTTCGGATCACTGAATCCACCTATTTTGACTATAGCCTGTCGCTGATCAACCTTGATCAATTGCCCATAACAAATATCCCCTATTCTCGGTTTGAGTCTGACTTTATCTGTTTTCACGTAAATGATCATTCTGCCATCATCTTTCATGACTTTACCGAATGCAAGGGATTTTACATATCCGTCGCTTTCCACAGTATTAACGCCGGGGACATATTCCTCAGCAGATGAAAGAACTTCACCGGGAAATACCATTTTGTTATCATTACTTACCATATTTAACACGTCTGAACTCTAAGTTTGACAATTATAATGGAGCTAAATCATAATTTGCCTATTAATATTTTCTGACCTGTCTTAAGGAATCAATTTTCGAATAACAGATAAAAAACGAAAAAAGTAATTGCTTCACTGTATTGACCATTTGTGATCATAGATGAGGCATTCTTTGGGTTTTCTAGAACTGGAAACTTCGAAGGCAAGCGGTATCCTGCATTTTTAGACTGGAAAACCGATATCGTAAATGAAAGTTATTTTTCAATATTTGGAGAGATATTTTCAGATTCAAGGAAAATTAAGATCGGAAACACTGAGATAGGCATTAGAGAATCTGAAAGCATAATGATGATTGAAGATGCTGATTCAATCATTCAAAGACCTAGAAACTTTATCAAAATTTTAATGGAAATCCACAAAATGAACAGGTACCATAAGCTTATTTATACTCCATTAATCGGTGATCCATACCTCTTTCCGGTTTTATCTCTGCTTGGCATATCATTCCAGGACAACTTTATATCATACATGGACGGAGCAGAAAAGATAGAATACAGATATATGGGAAGAATGAAAAGCAATAGAAATTCAATAGATGCCAATTTAGTTTTTTTAAAAAACCTTTCGGAAGATGTTCAGACATCCATAAAGAATTATACACTCTTTGATATTGCGGAAAAAATAAATTTATCTTCAAAATCTGTTGAGTTGCTTAGGATACTTGTAAACGAATATCAGAAAGAGTTTGAAGAGGTCTTCCCAAGGAGAACTCAAAGCATCAGGGCAGTATCAAATATCTCTCTTTCGAGGCCGGATATCTTGAGGTTTCAGAAATATATATCGGAGTATTATGTAAAGCCAGATGCCAGAACTATTTCTCTTTTTATACCATGTTCCGCAAGAAAACCTTATTCAGAATCCAAATCTCACAAGCGTCTCATAGAGGCCTTAAGTGACCTCAGAGGATTTCTCCATGAAATTATAATTACTTCCCCATTGGGCTTAGTTCCAAGAGAACTTGAGGAAACCTATCCTGCCGCATTCTATGATGTTCCAGTTACGGGAAGATGGTCTTCAGAAGAAAAG
This sequence comes from Thermoplasmata archaeon, assembly GCA_021790415.1. The sequence continues at coordinate 3,106 of JAJYDZ010000043.1, forward strand.
GAAATGCTCTTCAATGTTACAAGTAACTATTTAACTCGGAACAAATATAAAAAATCCTTTGCATTATTGACTGATGACTATCTCTTTTCCGCAGAATACTTGCCCGAGGGCGTTGAAATATTGAATTGGGATAAAAGTAATGAAGATAGCCTTATAAAATTGAGGAATAAGATTGGAGAATATGTAACAGAATATAAACCTCCAAGAGTTAATGATTCAATAAGGGAAAAAATATTCTCCATATGCGAATACCAGTTTGGTGGCTGGATACTTCCATATATAAGTAAAGGGAAGATAATTAAAAATTACAATCAGTTCATGATAGCCGTTGATGGGAAGCCTGCACTCATATATCAACAGGATAAAGGCAAGATGGCCATAAACAAAAATTTTACTAAACCATTTATCGAGAACTCCAAGTTCCTTGTGGAGATTGACGATTTCAAACCCACAGCAAACATTTATGCAGTTGGTGTCATCTCAGCGACTTCTGATATAAGAGTTGAAGATGAGGTTGTATTGCATAATTCCGGTACCCCGAAGGGTGTTGGAACGGCGAAAATGCCCTTTCAAGCAATGAAAGAACTTGATAAAGGAATAGCTGTTAAAGTTAGAAATTAGTATTTTCCCATATATTTCATTTGATTCATAATTTTTCGTCAGTTGTCATTCCTTTTCCATCGTAATATTTTATTAACTACTATGAGTTTACAATAAAAGGATAATAAATGGTTAATATTTCACCTAAGGCTATTGCAATAATAATCGCGGCGATTATTATCGCCTCTTCATCATTCTTTATCTTTCACGTTTCATATTCTACAGAAATTCCGAATTTAAAGATTCCTAAACTTCATCCACCACAAATATTTCAACAGGAGACTCAGCTATTGGCAGGTTCTACCTTAGGTACAACTTTTTCATTTGTGTCAAATGCAACTTTTAATTTGGAAGGTTACATTTATACAAATACGGGTAATGGGCCAACACCATTGGCAAACAAAGCCGCATATATCTATGTTTTTCCATGGGTTGATGAGGTAAAGACAACTTCAACCGGCTTTTATTCTGTAACCATAGTTCATTATGGTTCTTATTCAGTAGGTTATACCGCACAAAACTTCACGGAAGTTACAAAATCATTTTCAATAATTCAGGGAAATTCAGACTGGCAAAATGTAACTTTATCTCCAGCAAATTTTTATAAGACAACTGGGAGTACTGTGCTTTCCAATGGAAGTTTAGTTCCAGATGTTCAGATTGTTTTCCATGCTTTCTTTGGAGATTACACAACTTTGTCTGCAAGCAATGGAACGTTTACTACAGATCTCCCTAGTGCAATGTATCTATCCATAACACTAAAGGGAGGTTATTATAAATTTCCAAAGCCTCTTTTCTTTAATGTCACTGGAGTTACAAATCATTTGACATTAACCATGAATAAAACCAATCAACTTCTATACTTCAATGTGAGTGGTTACCTTTTCAACAAAATAGGCCAACCAGTAAGCGGGGGCGTTGTAAGTGATCTTTATCTTGGGAATGGTAGTTCTTCACCTCAAGTCATTGCGACCGCAACATCCATATTTAATGGTTCATACACCATTAAGGTTCCTGAAGGATATAGTTTACTGTACGCAAATGGTGCTCAATATCTATATAGTGTGATACCTGATGCCATTTCTGGGCTATCTTCGCCGGGTGTGATACTGTCCAACTTAAACATACTCCCAAAGCTTTTTGTAAACACTACGTTGTATAATGAAAACGCCACGTTAACAGCGAAGGATCCATTCTCACCAACCGGTATCGGGAACAATGGAACTCGGGTAATACCAATATATGGCAGAAACGAAGTCAACCATTTTCTAAAAGGTAACTATTCCACAATAAATTATGGCAACGGTATTCCGTTTTCAACTCCAAGCTTACTTAGTTTTTCCATATTGAATATGAACGAATCTTATGCCCCACTTTCAAATTACCCAGTTGCTGTGCTTTCTAATATAAGTGGCACGCCTTATTATGAAACATTCTTTACAAATAGTACTGGGATCCTGCACGTTCCTGTATACTTTTCGGGGTATTATTCATTGGTTATTTTTATTCCGGGTTTTCATTCTGCTGAAGAGTTTGAAAGTAACGGAGCACTTCTTGCAGTATATCTCACTCCTCTAAGGGGTGAGTACTTTAATATTTCAGGATATATCCTAAACAAAGTCAATAGCGCACCATTAACCCCAGCGTTCGTTAATAACAGCTTATCCGGGTTATTTCCAGTAAACTATTCTTCATCGTCTGGTATAAAGCCAGGCTATTATAGCTTCCATGTTTTTTATGATACGCATTTTCCTTTCCTATCAACGAATAACGTATCAGAGAAGTATGTAATTAATGCTTCTTATCAAGGATTTGTTTCTGCTACTCTCGCAATAAATTTTACTAAGGGACAAAACCTTACAAATGAAAATATAACACTTGTTCCAGTTCAATGTATAGGATACAATTCAAAAGGCACTCCTATTAAGGCGTGGAATGAAAAATCTTCTGGTATTCCAGGAATAAACGCAATAGATGTCACCGAGAACCTTTCTAGGGGTCAAAGTTCAAATTATATAACATATAATACATATGGCCCAATATCTCCCTATATAGCTAACATAACGGTGCTCAACACACAAAAGGTTGTAAATGGTGTCTACCCTCCAATGCCAAATCTACCCGTGCAGATTTTCTTCTTAGTGAATGGGGTAATTTATAACACGACAACCATTGCCAATAGTACAGGTGTGGCACATTTGCATTTGTTATACATAATGTTATTCGCTAACCAAATTTATGCTATTAATTATGAGGAATCAGGTGTATATGTGTTATACAGTTCAAACCAAATACATGACAACTCCTCAGCTACCATGATTTCCAGAGATTCAGTATTAGTAACAGTAAAGCTTGAAAATTCATTTGCCCTTGATCACAAACTAAATTCACAAAACATTTCGGTTTCAAATTCCAATCTTTCCGTTATTAATTCAACACTGCCAATAAATACAACATCAACATATCAAAATCCTTTGGTCGGAACAGAATTTAATTATTCTCTTCCTCAGGGAAACTATTCATTTTTGTACAATAATCCCGGATTTGTGACCAAAGCTTTTTACTTTTTCAATAATGTATCATCATCGCAGAGAGAAACGAAGGAGTTAATTCAGGGATATGGGTTAGTATTTAACACAACAACAATATTGCCCTATTATATGAATGTGAATTATTCAAAGGATAATCAGGGAATCTATGATACAAGCTTGTCATTCTCAAAATTCTTGGAGGGAAAGTACACTTTGAACTTGAGTATTAAGGAAATATCATTGAATTATGCAGTTTATTATAATGTATCAAGACAGAATCCTACTCCATTATATTTCTGGAATTTTACTTCTAACGATCCGGTAGAGTACGTATGGTATAATACAACCTCCATTGTAATAAGGGGAATTAAAACAACAATGGTAGGAAGCGGGTCATACTTATATTTCAATAACACGGTTTTCAGCACCAATGGGGTTTCGGGATACTTATATAAATTCGCATTTAATGGAACAAATAACAACATAAGATACAATTTAACGGCAGGCACACAGGTTGATTTTAAGCAGTTGAATGCACTTTATACACTTAACACTGCGGCAAATAATCTATCCATTGATCCTCTATATTATAATGGTCAAACAATGGAAATTTCTGTTATTGCCCTATATAATACAAATAATTTATTATCTTATCCATTAACATTAACTTTATGGATGTATGAAACTCAGCATAACGGAATTCAGGCTAAGGAGTGAAAAAAATGAGTAGTGATGAAAAAAACAACAATGAAAAAGATTCGGACGTGATAGATTTCGAAGTAAAGAAAAAGACACAGAGTCTTAAGGAAAGCACAGCACCAACGAAGAAAAAGCCTAAGGGAAAGGATATGCCAGAAGCAGACAAGAAAGAACAGATTCCAGAAGAGGTAAAGGTAAATAATAAACAAAATGAAAGCCTAAAGGTACCTATTGCGGAGCAACCAAAGAAGGCTCAGACTAAAATAGAAGTTCCGGTAGCTAAAAAGAAGAAATCATGGTGGGGTAGAAACAAAGGTCCGAGATCCGCTGAGACAAGAACAGTAGTTGAAATAAAAACTCTAGGTGACATACCCCCTATTGTTGAGGTAAGAAAACTAATAGGAAATGGAGATAAGAACGAAGGTACTGTAAGGGGATTTAACCTGGCAAAAGGAGATATAGCAAGGTCTTTTAACACAGTTCAAAAACCAGGAGAGAGCAATAGGAAGTTTTTGGTTAGGATTCTAAGAGAGGCAGGAATTGAGATTCCAGATGAAGCCTATGTGGATAACACTGCATTAAAAAATGCAATGAAAAACTCACTTTCCAGTTCTGAATCTAACAAAATAGATGCTCTAAAGAAATTGGCATTTTTCTATATCGATTATTATGAAAAGGCCAAATTCTCAAATGAAGTTTATTCTACCGACGATGACATTATTGACAGACTTATGGATTTATATAATTACCTAGATGTTGCCAAGCTCTATTATCCATCACATGAACAAGGTAGGAGGTAAGGGAGAAATTGAGTATACCAACTTCGGCTGCTCTGAGCCCATCGCTAATTATTTCTGAACTTGAGGCTAATCCATATGTCTTGCTGGCATTCGCAGTTCCAATAATAGTTATAATCGCCGGTTCAATAGCAATGACCATTGGTAAGGCAAAGGCCAGATATGATGCAGTTCCTACATTGGCCCAGAGTAAAGAGCAGTTTAAGGTCCCGGCAAGTTCGTTCAACAGGGAGATGAAATACGTGGAAGACGAAGATATTAGCCATTTTTTTAACGCAATTGAGACAGATATGGGCAAAATTCAGGATGTAATGAAAAAATATGAAAGGTTACTAAAATTATATAAAAAACTGGATTTAAAATCAAAGTCAATATCAGAGAGAAGAGCAGAAAAAGCAAAAGAAAAGAAAGAGTTAGTTTTTAAAGATATAGTGGAGATATACAGGTACATAGAAAAATTAAAAACAAAAGGGTTTGCATATGGAGATAAAGGAAAACAGGCTTGAAGAAATAAATATGGATTCTCTGCAGGAGGTAAGAAATATAGTTTATTCAATGCAGAGTGAAATAGGTCAGAGAGTTATCGGTTATGAGAAAATTGTAATGTTTATGCTTATCAGCTTAATAAGCAATAATCATATAATGCTTGAAGGGGTACCAGGGTTGGCAAAAACTTATCTTGCCAATGAATTCTCCAAGCACCTGAATGTGGTATTCAAGCGAATTCAGTTCACACCAGATATGTTACCATCAGATGTAACAGGAAATATGATATTTAATCTTGAAACAAGAAAGCTAGAGTTCAGACCGGGGCCAGTTTTCTGTAATGTGCTTCTTGCAGATGAGATAAATAGAACACCTGCCAAGGTTCAATCAGCGCTGCTTGAAACCATGGAAGAGAAGCAGGTTTCCGTCTGGGGTGAAATCAGACCTCTACCCAAGCCATTCCTTGTCATAGCGACACAGAATCCTGTAGAGCAGGAGGGTACTTTCCCTGTTGCAGAAGCTTTAATGGATAGATTCCTTTTCAGGTATATTCTAACCTACCCGACCCGGGAACAGGAATTGAGTATGTTAAGGAGAGATTTGAGACCATTAAGTTCAATGAGCTATCTTGATCCAGATAAAATTTTACAACTGCGAGACTTGGTCGATCATGTTTATGTCTCAACAGATTTGCAGCATTATATGGTTGATTTCATAAGACGTACCAGAGAAAATAGTAAGATATATTTGGGAGCTAGTCCAAGAACAACAATG
>JAJYDZ010000044.1 GCA_021790415.1 Thermoplasmata archaeon
CAATGATCGGGAAAGGAATTATCTTTGATAGTGGTGGAATATCCATAAAACCATCTGCGGGAATGCAGGAAATGAAATTTGACAAGTGCGGGGCTTCTGCAGTTCTTGGCGTGATGAAGGCTCTCAGCGAAATGAATGCCAAAGTTAATGTTATAGGGCTTGCACCATTAACAGAAAACCTTCCTGGAGGAAATGCCTACAAACCAGGGGACATATTGCGTCATTACAATGGAAAGACTTCAGAGGTAATAACAACTGATGCGGAGGGCCGTCTAGTAATGGCGGATGCATTGTCTTACGCTGTTGAAAAATATTCTCCAAAGGCTATTCTCGATATATCAACACTCACTGGAGCTTGCGTAACGGCATTGGGGAATAATATAGCCGGATTGATGGGCAATAATCAGGAGCTTGTCAATAAAATGCTTGGCATTTCATCCAGAACTTGGGAAAAGGTCTGGCAACTTCCAATAGATGATGATTTCAGGGAGCAAATTAAAAGCACGGTGGCCGATATCAAAAATACAGGCGGTTCTCAAGGGGGAGCAGAAACAGCCGGAGCCTTCCTTGAAAATTTTATAGGAACGACCCCATGGCTTCACCTCGACATAGCAGGTACTGCATGGACCCAAGAAAAAACCGCAAAAAAGGAATATGTCGGAAAGGGAGCAACCGGATTTGGGGTCAGGCTCCTTACGGAATTCTCAATTTCAATGTTTAACTGATTTTAAGGAAAGGAGCATTTTATGCTCTTCCCATTTTTTATTGCTTTCTGTATTGCTGAACCAGCGCCACTGTCAATTTTGATTCTCACAATTCCTTTGTTGGAACTTATGGCCTGCAAAATAATAATATCATCAACGTAAATGTTTACGGAACTGTTCTTTTTTCCAGTGTCAAGATAGATAATTCTGTTTTTTATAAGAGGTATAATATCAGTTTTATCATCACTTTCCTGCTCCTTTGCCTCAACGTCGATTCTTACCCGTAACTTCCTCTCTATTTCTGATATGGAAGCTCCTTTTCTACCTATAAGCCTTGCCATCATAGGTTCTGGTACACTAACTACGGCTCTACCTGAACCTTTCATCCTTACTGATATATTTTCTGTGCCAAGAAATTTTGATATTTCATCTTTTACCCTGTTTTTTACATCTTCAGAAATTCCAGCATCCTGCTCTTTGGTAACAGGAACGACAACCACCTGATCACCAAAGGTATATATCTCATACTTCGGTTCATTTGAAGGATGTTCTGTTATAACTATAACTGGTCTTGAAAGATCATCCTGAGTCATACCTGATGGGACTTTGACAACATAGTGAACTCTTAAAATACTGGAAATATCTCCCTTGCTCACATAAAGAACAGTATCTATTACCTGCGGGATTAATCCAAGTTCGATTCTTCCTATGAATCTATGGATAGCGTCAATGGGTCTGGTTGCATGGACAACTCCAATCATTCCGACCCCGGCTAGTCGCAGGTCGCTGAATACTTTAAAATCTGTGGTGACCCTCATTTCATCAAATATTGTATAGTCGTTCCTCACAAGAAGTAATAAATCTCCAGTTTTTTCCATGGAACCATCTAGGGCTGTATACTGTGTTATCTCCTTGTTGACTTGCAGATCCCTTGGTCTTTCCATAGTTTTTACAATGAGATTTTTTTCATTAAGTAGATTGGCAAGCGCCTGAACAAATGTACTTTTTCCTGCACCAGGGCTTCCAGCAACAAGAACTCCTGACGAACCTGAAAGGACCTGGTCTAAAATCTCCCGATCTAGTGAATAATCCTCAATTGTAGTTGTTTTGATTGGTCTGACTGCCGTTATCTCAAGACTGCTTGCAAAGGGCTGCCTCGCAATTACAATCCTAAATTGACGAAGTTGAACTACAGTTGCGCCTAGATTATCCATCTCAATAAAGGATTCGTGGTCACCCCTTGCACGCTTAATAATGTTGTTAGCTATTGCTTCTGCTTCCGCTTCGGTTATCTCCTTTCCAACGATTTCTACCTTTATATGTCCAGGATAACCTTTCTTTAGCTTTGTCTTTGATCCGGATTTTATATGTGCGGAAATTGTCATATCATCAAAAAATTCCTCGATATTCCTATTCATTGAATCTTTTGATTCCAGGTATTCAACCCGGATACCTTTTATTATGGCTATCTCTCTTTGAACGTTGTCCCCAGTGACGAGGATTGCATCGTATTCTGCAGCAACATTGCGAATCAGATCATCTATTTCCCCAACTCTTGCCTTCTCTATCTGCCACTCACCTGGCCTTTTACCTGTTATTTCGAGCGAGATCTTGCCATCATCTGCCATCATTCTGATTCGTTTTAGCTCCTCCAGAGCCGCGAAACCTATGCTCTTCCCTTCGTTAGCCTGATGCTCAACTTCAGACAACATAGCCTCTGTAAAAATAACACGAGAATCTATTTTATCCCTAATAAATTCATAAAATCTCCCGTCGACAATAACAGAGGTGTCTGGTATGTAATCCACAATATTGTAAGGTATACTGCTTATTTAATTCCTAGTATGCAATGTCGTGGAAATGGCTCGACTGGTTGATGGACATTCCCTTGTGGAGAGACTTAAATCCAACCTTAATTCAATCAATGAGCCTTATATCTTAGGATTTTCAGGTGGCTTAGATAGTTCACTTCTGTTGTATCTTTCTGATCAATTTTGCAAACCATGCGTAGTTGGAATTGAAGGATCGAAAGATATATCGAATGCGAGGATTGTTGCCGCTCACTATAAAAGACAACTAAAAATTGAGATTTTTTCGAAATCTGAGGTTGTTGAGGCAGCTTCTGTTGTGCTACGTGCAGATCCCAATTCATCAATTTTAGAGATTTCGTATGATGCGGTTTTGGCGGGATTATTCCAGAGATCTGATCGACATTATATTGTTACTGGTCAAGGTTCTGATGAAATATTCTATGGGTATTCAAAATTTGTTGATGGTAGGGAAAGTTCAAATGCAGAGAGTCTCCGCGTCCTTAAAGAAAGAACTATCCCTCGGGAGAACAAAATAGCGACAATTATGCAAAAAGAACTTATTACTCCATACCTTGATGATGATATAATAGACTCTTTTGCAGGTCTTCCCCGAGAAATGCATATTTCAAAAGGCGTCGGAAAGTTCTTATTGAGGAAAAGTGCCATTGAAGCAGGATTCGATGTAAAATTTTCTGAATCGAAGAAACTGGCAGCCCAATACGGCTCCGGCTTTAAGAGTGTGATCGCCTCCGCAATAAGATCTGGCATTTTAGGAAATACGGAAAAAATAAGAGGGGACCTATGAAAAAATTGACGCCGGTTCAGTCAGTTGCACTTATGCTAATACTTCGTTTTGTGTATGCAATGAATTGGTATAATGTGTCGCCCTATCTTACTTCTATCAGCGGAACTTATGCAGAAGGATCATCTGGATCAGGGCTAATCCTATCGTCCTTTCTTCTTGGAGCTGGAATTTTTCAAATCCCTTCAGGATTTTTAGCTTCAAGGATCGGAACAAGAAATGTGGCTCTGTGGGGAATGATAATTATGTCTATTTCGGTGTTTCTATCGCCCCTATCTCCAGATTTTATAATCTTCCTCGTATCAAGATTCTTTGTAGGTATCGCCTCAGCATTCTTCTTCTCCTCAGGTATAGTTTTGCTTGGGCAGATCGACAAAAAGAATATTGACGGCAAAATAACGATGTTCAATGTCTCATTTGCAGCCGGCGGTGGCTTTGGAATCATTCTCTTCGGTGAGCTTGGAAGGTTCATACCATGGCAAACCTCACTTTATATTGCCGGGATTATAACGGCACTTCCTTCCATAATCGCTCTTGCAATGATTCCTAATCCGGGGGTTGTCAGAAAAACAATGAAAGGCATTGCTTCTAAAGCCTTTTCCCCTTTAATGTTATTGCTTTCTCTGGGAATTGGCGGATATTGGGCATTAAACTTTACAGCGGTTGAGTATCTTAACCCTTATACCCTTTTTAGAACCGGATCGGTTAATGACGCTGGTGTGGTAGGAAGTATTGCACTTTTCTCAGGAATTCTTGGTATTTTCATACTTCCCTTTGCAAGAAAATATAAGCCGCTTATTGTTACCGGGGGTCTTGTGATATTTCTATCACTTCTTGTTATTTTGATACCTTTTGCCGATGTTACAGGATTAGGAGCAATAGCACTTGCAGAGGGAATTTTCAGTATAACAATATTTTCTGCTGAATATTATTATGTAGTTCTCCTGGAAACAGATGAAACTGTTGTTCCATTAAGCATTGCGACTATGAATTCCTTTCAGATTGGGTTGGGTTCATTGATTGCGTTTGTATTTTCCCTAATATACTCTTCAAACAAAGAACTAGCTTGGTATTCTTTAGGATTAATCTCACTTATACTTCTGCCACTCTCCATACCTGTTTTATTAAAGGTAGAAAAGGTTTCACCCGCTACTTAACAAAGAATCGTCCTGATATTTTACTATCCTTGCCCAGAACAACAGGGTAACTGCTGTTATTAACAAACTTATCACTAATACTACAATCCAAAGAATACCCAGATTACTAGGAAAATACTGAATAAAAAACGTACCCATAACCGGTGCACTCGGCCCGATAACTCCAGCGATGACCTGGAATGCTCCAAAGTATTGCCCTCTCTTGTTGTATGGTGCTAGTCTGCTGATGATTGTACTAATTATTGGTGCTGTTATGTTTTCTGCCATAGTAAGAACAAATACATCAATCAGAAGAAACGAAAAACTCCTGAAGAATATCAAAGCAAAAAAACCAAATGCATAGATATTAAGACCAATGAGTAACCTTATGTGATCCCTTATGCCTGCGAATATTTTATTAGTATACATTTGGAAAATTGCAACATACAACCCATTCGTTCCGTACAATATACCAATCTCTACATCAGAAATATTGTCGTATGCTTTCCAGAACAATGTCAGAGTTGTACCCCATTGCCCCATTACTAGAAACATTATAGAAATTGCAAAAACTGCAAAGACAAAGGCGGCATCTTTTCTAGGAAAACTAAAACCACTTGTTTTTGGTTGTCTGTTTTCTGCTTTGAGTGTCTCTGGGACATACAGAAAATAGAGAACCATTTCAACTAAAGTCAGTATCGCAGGTACAAGAAAAATATACCCATAGGATATTCCTGCAATAAATCCTCCTATGGCTGGACCAATTGCAAATCCTATATTGAGAAGTATTCGCACAAGACCGAAGGCGTTTGTCCTTTCTGCCGCAGTAGTAGCATCAGTAATTATGACATTATCTGCCGACCCCTGAATATTCATGAAAGGCTCTGTTAATATAAGGAGTATGTAAAAGATCAAAACATTTAGATCAAGAAATATACTTACGGATATAAATAGGAATAGAATTGCGATAGCAGGAGTGGCCACAAGAAGCATCTTCCGCCTGCCAAGGCGGTCCATTAGATTTCCCCCGTAAATTCCAAATGGGACTGATGTTACAGCCATTATAAATAGAACAATACCAATTGTAAAATAAGGAACATCTCGGATTTCATTAAGATACAAAGGTAGAAAAATCCATGCCTGAGACCTTCCAAAAACTCGTATAAACTGATTAAATGATATTGTAGCTACAATTCTGTTTTTAAGAAGGCTCCTTACTGAACCTTCCTGAAAGTCTGGCAAACGATAACACCGTAAAATACCTTATATGCTTCAGATATTTAATTTAGATGACACAGAAATTATGAATATTTCATATTTTGCTGAAACTTTAATCAATCTGCCTTAAACACATCTTCTAAAGTCATAATGCTTGCAACTATTACCTGGATTAACTCCTTTCTTATCCTTTCTAGTTCTTCTTTATTTTTTACCGCTGACCAGAACTCTTCAAATTCTTCCAGAATTATTGAATGCGCCTCATGCAAACTAGATATTCTTCTGTACTTTTGACGCGCGTTATGAATCTCTGCAGAAATTTCATCTAGCATTTCTTTATTAACCATGTATTGTTATATTTATCTAACATATTAACTACATTAAAAATACCTTAAACTTCCGAACTGGATTTCAAGGGTGATATAGCGTGAAAATGCTGGTAAGATGTAAGAGATGTGGTGACTTTTTCCAGATTGATAGAGAAGAGAATGACATTATAAGAACAGATCTACTTCCAGAATCCCAAACTCTTTGCCCCAAATGTAAAAATGAATTATCCAGTTATAAAAAACCAAAGAAATTTTAAAGAGTAAAACTAATATTGTACATAAATTGCGATTCTAATCTGCAATTTTAAAATATTCTTCTTATGCTACCAAAAAAAGTACGCCGAGAGGGAGATTCGAACTCCCGATCCACAAAGGGAACCAGATCTCAAGTCTGGCGCCGTACCGCTGGGCCACCTCGGCATTTCTATTGTTTATCTTCTGAGTCTGTTATTTGATCTTATTGATGGCCTGCTCTTTGCTGATCCTTTTCTACCAGTCCTTAATCCTCTAGTCTTATAACCAGCTGAGGTAAGACCCCTGTATACTCTTCCCTTGTTTTGGGGTTCAGCTATCCATGAAATTTTTCTGTCATTGAATATTTCTGGAACGTTCTTATCTACAAGAATGGCTTCATAATATTTGTAATACCCATCTTCCCCAACGTAGTATGAATTTAGTACCTCCATATTTGGGTATTTATCTGCAATTCTCTCTTCTGCAATCCATTGTAGGCTCTTCTTTCTGGTGAGTTTATTGTAAGCCAATCTTCTTGGTCTTCTTCCTCCCATGATCTTCGGACGGTTGCTTCCTCCCCTTCTCACCCTAGCTCTCACTATGGCGTATCCTCTTTTAGATTTGTAACCAAGATTTCTTGCTCTATCCAACCTAGTTGGATATTCCAATCTCTCCATTGCCGGACCGTTTCTCCATGCAATCATTCTCTGTTTGTGCATGTTATAAATCTCTGACTCTTTAAGTGATTTCCACGCTTCCTTTACTACATCGTATGAACCTGAAACTCTATCCATCTCTTTCTACCCTGTTAGAATGTCACGCATATTATTAAGTGTAATAAATACCTTTACAATATTTATTTTGTTAATACGAATGCCTTATAGCGCATATGATAAACAGTCTTATTATGGCATAAAAACATAAATAAATCAATGATTTGGATTATTCTCCTGAAGTGGTCTGGTCTTGGAAATAATATTAAAAAATGAAACTGCATTAATATCTAATCAACTTGTCAATATTGATATATAAGACTGCCAAAATGGACATGTCTACTTTTATAATTACTTCTAAATTTTTAAAAATGTAATTATTTATTTCTAATGACTTCATGAAGGTGCAATTGAAAAGCTCCTTGATCAGGAAGAGGTATGTTCTTGTCTACTATGGCAATAACATAGAAGAATTGCTAAAGATGGAAAGTTCTCTGAATCGGCTCTTTAATATAAAAAGAAAATTCAAATCGGATGGATTTTACATATTCCTGACCGATCAATTTAAAAAACAGAAAGTTTGCTCTTACATAAAGACTAACTTTACTGGGATAACCATAGAAATAGTAAGTGGAACAATAAAAAAATGCAAGACTAAAATAAAGGAGAAAGTTGACGCGATTAACCCGTTATAATTTCCATTTCCTTTTCATCCAGTCCAAGAAGTTCCATAAGTTCAATTTTATTCTCCTTTGATGTTGAAGCAAGAGCAGAATAAAACCAAAGAAGATCTGAAGCTTGCTTAGAGGATGAATGAGTAAATTTTCCTATTTTCTTTAACGTGTTCTTTCTCATAGATCTCGAGCCTTTGGATCGTGACATTCTCATAATCATAGACGGAAACTCATATTTAACAAATTTTTTGTTAACGGTGGATATTCCATTAAAAACGCCTGCAGCTATATCCTCAGCGTAGACCATGTAGCGGAAATGCTGTTTTCTAATGACTCTCCCCATATAGATATCTGCCTTTGATAATATCTCATATGCATGAACTAGATCTATGGGAATCTCTGCCTCCATGGGAAGATTATTATCTATCCATAATACAAGATCGGATGTGTCGAAATCTTTGTCTCTGAGTAATTCAAAAATTTTCTCATAATTTCTTCCCCTAAATATTTCTTTCATTATTTCAAAGATTGAAGTCGTGGCATCTCTTTGTCCTTCTGCAAGATTCTCCATCATTGAACTATTACTGTTTATTGCTATGGACTGAACATCGTTTATAATTCCACGGATATCAGGAAAATTTCTCTCAATTATTACACTAACATCGTTCTGAGAAATTCTAAAGCCATTCTCTTCAACAATTTTTATGATGTTTGTTCGAAGTTTCCTGACGTTCTCATTATAATCGATATCCCTCCTCCTGTTGTAAAGCTTGAACTCAATAGAGAGAGAATTGTTTATTATATCGCTCCCTCCGCTCTTTCTTCTGAAACCATAAAAATCATTCATTGTCAAAATTATTGGATTACGGGTGTTTTTAATTACATTGAGAAGTTCATTCATTCCACCGGTGTCTGAACTTCCATTTTTAGACCTTGAATCGTTTATGTTGTCTGCTTCATCCATGAGGATAACTTTAGAGAACCCTTTTTTCTCTATGGAAAAAAGATCCATATAAATTGATGCAAGGCCTGCTATATTTTTAATGCTCTGGCGATCTCTCAAATCTGAAGCATTCATTTCTATTACTGGAACCCCAAATTCATTAGCAATTGCAAATGCAGTGGTTGTCTTTCCAAGTCCCGGTTCTCCCCATAAGATCATTGCATTCTTTGTGACCTCTCCCATTTGCCAGGATTCAATCCAGTTCTTTATTTTGATTCTTATGTCATTGGCCATTAGGGTATCATCCAAGTTAGTTGGTCTGTAGAAATCATTCCAAAATACTCCCTTCAATTAATCACCCTATATTGGACTAAACACTTTCTCATATTC
>JAJYDZ010000045.1 GCA_021790415.1 Thermoplasmata archaeon
ATGGTTTGTTTTTCCTTTTTGATGGTCAGAATAATATCAACTCATACCTTATGGCAACGGGTTTCATTCTTGCTATGTTGTTTTCATTCATATTACTATTATTTGTATATCAACCTGATTTTAAAATGGAAAGGAAAACAAATTTCAATTAAATTATAAATTCTTATTATTAAGAAACTGTTTACAAACACTAATATCTGGAAATTTTGACCTTTAATAATGATTTAGACTGTTAATGAATAATGTAACATTTTGGAATCATATCCCATAGAGTAATTATTAATTAAAAATCCAACTGTGTATTTCTTAAACTATTGATTTTTATCCAGTGAAATATTTTTTCACACACTTTCAATGAGACCCCATGCGTTTCCAAATGGATCAATCAGCTGGCATATTTTTACTCCATCTACCCCAATAATTGGCCCCCTGAACAACCTGCAACCATGGTCAATAAAGTGTGAAATAGCACTCTGCATATTGCTCACTTTCCAGTAAGAAGCCTGCCCTGCTACACCAGAACTTGATTTACTATCAGATGGATGTAGTCCTATTTTACAAAATCCCAGGTTAAAAGAATAATAATTTTCACTTTGAAAATCTGGCTCTTTTTCTAATAACACTTTGATCCATTCCTTTGCTTCTGCCAGATTATCAACAAAAAAGAGAACTTCATCAATACCTGAAATCTCACTTATAATTATTAATCACCATTTTCAGATTACTCCTTTGCTTAAATAAACTATTCTATATTCATGATTATCGTGGAAGTGTCTTTAAATGAAATTAGAGTTAGAAATTACCAGACCTTCAACTGATGTTAAATTCGATGCTCAACGTTGTTCATAACCTTCCCGATTCGGGATTAAATTAAAAAGTTAAGTCCAAAGAAAACTTTAAGAACGTTTTAAGATATATGACATACATGTCAGGTAATAAACAAGTTGCAGTAATTACAGGTGGTAATGGAGGAATAGGAAAAAGTATTGCCAGATCTCTTTTGAGAGACGGATTTTTTGTAGTTCTAGCGGATTTGAAAGATGAGGTAGCTGATACCGCCAGAGACCTTGAGAATGAAACAAATGGTAATATATTAGGAATGATGGCTGATGTTACTGATTTTACATCAACAGTGGAATTATTTAATAACATCAGGAGAGAAACAGCAACTGAATCAGTGAGCGTTCTGATAAATAATGCGGGAATTACAAGGGATGCCACAATAAGAAAGATGACGTATGAGCAGTGGGATCAGGTGATGAGGGTGAACCTGTACGGTGCATTCAACTGTACAAAACAGGTTGTTGAGGGTATGATCGGCAACCATTTTGGAAGAATTATTAATATTTCATCCATAAGTCGATACGGTAACAGGGGACAGGCAAATTATGCTGCATCAAAAGCTGGACTTGTAGGATTGACACTAACACTGTCCAGAGAACTTGGGAAATATGGCATAACTTCAAATGCTATAAGTCCAGGCATAATAAATACGGAAATGATTTCAACCATTCCAGCAGAAATCCTCAAAGATTATGAGAATAAGATTCCATCCGGTAGACTTGGAAAACCTGAGGAAGTTGCTGAACTGATTTCTTTTTTATGCTCTGAAAAAGCTTCATATATAAATGGAGAGGTTATAAACATAAATGGAGGATTCTTTTTCTAAACTGGAATTTATTACAAAAATAAATTTTTGTTCCGGTGGACTCTTTTCTAATTTTTCATTATGCTCTCTATTAGACTGTCAATCTCATTAAATGGAAAATCTGATTTTCTATCATTATCCCAGAGAATAAACCTTCTGGCAAGAAAGTCAGCTGTGCCCATTAATGTATATGCAAGTATATTTGGATCTCTATCCTTAATTTCACCTTTTTTCATAGCATCCTTGAGATACTTCGCATAATGATCTCCAAGCATCCTGTAATGCCATTTGTAAGTTTCAGGTCTGTGTATCTCTGCCTCCAGAAGAATCTGGAACAGATGTGTATTTTTCTTAACCCATTCAATAAAGGCACGAAAACCTCTCTTTTCTATATTTATTCTACCCTCAATTCCGTTTATACTGTCATGAATGTATTTCCTCATTTCATGGTTATACTTCTTAACCAGTTCTTCCAGAAGATCGTCCTTATCCTTGAAATAAAGGTAAAAAAGCCCATATGACACACCAGCATTTCTTGTTATTTCTCCAACACTTGCATTTGAATATCCAAGTTTAGCAATTGTTTCTATTGAACTTTTAATAATCTTGTTGAATTTTTCCTGACCTTTTTTGGTCTTTGGATAGAGATTCATGTCATTTACAATGATAAGCCGTTTATTAAACCTTTAATATTACAGTTGCACCCCATGTCCATCCTGTCCCGGCCGAAACCAGGCATATAAGATTTCCAGGCCTTAAAAGATTCTTTTCTTCTGCCAATTTGAGTGAAATAAATGGATCTACCCCCTGCATATGTCCATAATCTTCAAGGTATATACTTTTACTCCTATCTATTCCAAGGGCATCCATAATTTCACGGTGAAATGATCTCTTTGTGTGAAGGAATGCCAGGTAATCAATATCCTTAATGTCATAACCTGATTTTACTGTTGCTTCTGTAATCACCCTTATAAAATTCCTCAGTGTTGCATCAGCCATCCTTTCTTTCCAGGCCTTTTCCTCACTTACAGTAAGTTTATAGGACCAGATATCCTTATCTAAAATGAATGAACCACCAAAGGGTGCGTATACTACATCAGAGAACGATCCGTCTGTAAGGAATGCACTCTGTAATATTTCATATTCACCTTTTTCCTCAGAAATGAGTACTGCTCCAGAACCGTCTGAAAAATCATACATGAATGAACCTGTTCTGTCCTTATAGTTCACAATATGACTTTGCTTTGTAGCGATGCTAATTAGCGCATCAAAGTTGCTTTCAGATGAGATCCTCGATTTCATCATGTCGAGTGCAACTAAACTTCCGACACATTGAGAGGATATATCAAAAGATAGAGCTTCTTTTACTCCAAGTTTAGATGCCAGTGATGGTGCAAGTGTCCATATGTATTTATCCTTAAAATCTGATCCTGCTGAGACAATATATTTTAATCTTTTAAGAGAACTGTCGGCCGGCCCAACTATTTTCTCAATTGATTTCATGCTGAGATCTGAAAGTGAAAGCTTTTCCTCAACAGGCTTTGAAACTATTCCCAGTTTCTCCCTTACAACATCTTCAGGTATGCCAGTTTCTTCGCTGATTGACTTAGCCGTCATCACATTTTCGGAAGCATAAATTGCAAATTTCTTAATGTACACTTTTTTCATATAATCTCACCAGTTCCTCTCTTGACACCTTACCTACAGCATTTCTTGGTAAATTATTAACAAAGATTACCCTCTTAGGAACTTTGTAACCTGATAATTTCATCTTTAGATCTTTTCTTAGCTGTTCTTCTGATTTTACCTCATTAGTCTTCACAAAGGCAACTACCGCTTCACCCCAATAGTTGTCTGGCATTCCAATAACAGAGCATTCAACCACATAGGGTAATGTTAGAATGATATCTTCTATCTCGGTTGCATAGACATTTTCTCCTCCAGTTTTAATCACATTCTTCTTCCTTTGCACAAAGAAATAGTATCCAAGCTCATTGGTTCTGAAAATATCTCCTGTTTTAAAATAACCATCCATTTCAAAGGGATCAATGTCGCTTCCGAACATGTATCTGGAGAAGAGGTGTTTACCTCTGATCAATAGCTCACCATCTTCCGCAAGTTTTACTTCTACAAATATACATGGAGTTCCAACAGAGTCCGGGAATTTTTTCTGGTTCTCTGGAGAAATGTAAAAATTATTAGGACCAGCCTCAGTTAATCCATAACCCTGAAACACTTTAATATTTCTTTCCAAAAGCTTTTCATAGGTCTCTTTTCTGAGTTTTCCACCTCCAGATATCATTCTAACCTTGGAAAGGTCTTTCTTATAAAATTCGCTACTTGCCACTATTTTCTCATACATGGTTGGTACACCCATAAATATAGTTATTCTTTCCTTTTCTATGAGATTTATAATTTCGTCAGGATCAAAATTATTTTCTGAAAATATTACACTTCCTCCGGCAATTAGAGTTGGTATCAACAGGATATTCCAACCCCCTGTATGATATAAAGGCATACAAACAAGTGTTCTATCACTTTGGTGTATGCCCCATGTGAGAACTGTGTTAAATGCATTCCACATAATTGCATTCTCGGAAATTTCAGCACCCTTAGGAGTTCCTGTCGATCCACCCGTTAGAAGGGTTAATACCGTTCTCTCAGTATTATAATTCCCGTCAGATTTTAAATTGCTGTTTCCAATGGTACTGTTTTTCAAAGTTTCAATAGAAATTCCTTCATTGTTAAAATCACTTATAATTAGTTTTGGCTTTGCATTGCTGATTACATGATCGTAAAGGGATTTCTCTATTACTGGATTTATAGGGAATAAAATTGCACCACATTTAACAACTGCGAAAAATAGGATGACGTTATCAAGAGGGTTCTTTATTATGGATAAAATCACATCACCTTCTTTTATGCCCATTTCACTTAGAACTAAAAAAATATGATCACTCTGTTCATCTATTTCTCTATACCTGAGTACCTTCTCTTCATATTTTACAAATCCAGTATTACCAGTATTATACCAATTTCTTAAAACCTTATCCAGCGTTTAAATCACCAGTGGAGTTATGACCTTACTAAAACTCTTACTCATTACACTTGTGCAGAATTTATCTATTTCCGCATTGTAATCATTGTGTCTTTCCATGTTGACCAAATGTCCTGAATCTCTGAATTTTATAAACTTACTGTTGGGGAGTTTTTCATGAATTATTTCAGAGTTTTCAATAGGAACTATCTTATCATCCAGTCCAGAAATTACCAGAGTTGGACATGATATATTCTGAAGTTTATCTAAAACGTCGAATTTTATGAACGCCATTGACTGCTGTATCTGCTTCACAATGGGAGAATCAAGGCTCCTTTCCTCTATAATAAGATCAATCAATTTTCTATTATTCAATACGGTTTTTTCTGAAAAAGCAGGTCTCATTCTTTCAAACATTTCCTTTCCATTGGGAGGTTCTGAAAGAATCTTAAGCACATCCATTGAAGGCAACTTTGATCGTATTCCAAAATTAGTTGAAGAGAGTACTAGTCCTTTTATCATTTCTTGATGTTCCAGGGCAAACTGTTCGGCTATCATCCCACCCATTGATACACCTATCAGAAAAAATTTTTCTAATTTTAATGACTGTACAAGAGAAAATAGATCACTCTGAAAATCATCCAAGGTATAATATTCTTCAGGCTTAGATGATTTCCCAACTCCCCTATTATCGTAAAAGATGAGTTTATACTTCATGGAAAGGGTCTTCTGGAATTTCCACATCCACATTGAATAACCAAGTCCCTCAATAAAAACTATTGGGGTTCCTTTACCGACTACATTATAAAATATTTGAATGTCCCCATTTCTTAGAATCATGGGGACACCGTTTCGAGTGGTTTTCTTGACGCTCTTGGACCGGCTAGCAATACAAAAGCTGCTATTATTTCAAGTATTCCAAGTAAGATAAAGAAGTTTGCACCGGTTTTTACTATGCTAGCAGTGGTGAGAACAACCATCGCTGTGAATGCAAAAGGTACTATGGCTCCGCCTAGGTGACCAATGCCGTCTGAGAGAGCAAATCCAGTTGCCCTTGCCCTGGTTGGATATATTTCTGCAGTGTATGTATAAGCTGGCACTGCGAAGGCTGTTGCGAAAGACCCTAAAAAGGCACCTATGGTTAATAAAACTGCAGAATGATCATATAGAGCCAGTGCAAATAGAAATACTGCTATAATAGCTGGTATGAGTGCAGAGATAATCAGATATTTTCTTTCCCACTTATCAGCGATAAAAGTCATGGAGACTGCACCTACTATATAACCGGTGGATCCAAGACCAATATACCATACTGCAGTCGTGAACAGAAATCCTGATGTGACAAATATCAGTGGTGCAAATCCCAGTATACCGTAAGCCAGGAAATAGTCTAGAAACCAGAATGATGCCACTATGGCTAATCTAGGACCATACTTTTTTGTAAATATTTCTCTCGTAGGAAAGTGTTCACCAGGAATCTCTCTTTCATAAGCGGGAATTTCAGGAAGTGTGCTAATCTTCTCCTTAACAAAAGACTCCATATCATTGATTATTTTCTCGGCCTCATCTGGTTTACCTTTAAGTACAAGCCATCTAGGAGACTCCGGCATACTAAATCTCAGGAAGACTATTGCCACCGCAATAACTGCTGGTATAGCAAAAAGGTACCTCCAACCGTCGGCATTTATTGGTATGACAACCAGTGCAATAAATGGAGCGAGAGCGAACCCAAGGGCCCCTGAAAAATATGCCCATTGAGTCATTTTTCCTCTCATATGAGATGGGGTTATTTCTGACATATATGTGTTTATTATGGATATCTCAGCACCGATTCCCATTCCAGCTATGAATCTCCCAGCTATTAATTCTGGGGCATTGAATGACAGAGCTGATATTAATGTTCCTACGGCAACCAGTAAGGCATTGGTTACAAGCCCAAGCCTTCTTCCGACATAATCACTTATGGTTGACACAACGTAAGTACCAACTATATATCCAAAAAGAGTTGCAGAAGCAGAATCACTAAGTAGTATCTCAGTCAGCTTCAACTGTGAGACCATAGGAGATACGAACGCATAACTCAAAGCAAGTATATCGTAGAAGGCAAAAAAATAGCCAATTCCCAGAATTACAAGCCAGAACCTTGGATAGGGTCTTATGGGCAAACGGTCAAGCCTTGCCTGAATATTAGCAAGTCTTTCCCCACTGTCATTAACATTACCTGACATAAAAGTCATATGTCATATGAATTACTTAAATTTTTAGATACACATTAAATCATTTATATACAAGTTAAAAAAGACTTACACCATGGTATCAGGAACAATACAAATTCTTTCTTAATTTACGCAACTTATGCTATTATAATTCCCTTTAATATTGATAAAATAGAGGAACCTACGTTGATGCAATATTATAAAACATTTAAGGTGTAACAAGTGTATTAGCAATTCTAATGACTCTAAATTTCTATATACACAGCCTGATGTTGATTGAAAAAATTTTGCATAAGATCTTGCAGGAAAGATTAACACTATCTATCACACTTTAGTTTTTCAATGAGCCTACATCGATTCAATTTATGAATCAACTTATTCAAAGCAAGTTGTTGATTTGTTCATGCAGAAACTCTTTATCTCAAATATATAAAAATTTGGTTGATTTATCCTTATATATTGAAAATACATCTATTATTATGGAAATGAGAAAACTCACAAAGGAAGAGGAGAGAGTAATAATTCACAAGGGAACTGAGTATCCATTCACTGGTAAATATGATGATTTCTTTCAAAAGGGCACATATGTATGTAAAAGATGCGGACAACCTCTGTACTCATCAGAAGCTAAATTTGATGCTGGCTGCGGCTGGCCAGCTTTTGATAAAGAGTTTCCAGGGTCTGTGAAAAGAGTGCCTGATCCAGATGGCATGAGGACAGAAATAGAGTGTGCAAAGTGTGGAGCACATTTAGGTCATGTGTTCACAGGAGAGAGATTTACAAAAGAAAACACAAGACATTGCGTGAATTCGATTTCCATAGAATTTATTAAGGAAGGTGAAGGTAATGAGTGAAGAGGTAGCAATACTTGGAGCAGGATGCTTCTGGTGTACTGAGGCAGCGTTTCAGCAAATAAAGGGAGTGAAAGAGGTTGTACCAGGATATGCAGGTGGACACGTTGAAAAACCAACGTACCAGCAGGTGTGCAGGGGAAACACCGGGCATGCCGAAGTAGGTAAGATCACTTTTGATCCGGAAGAAGTCTCATATGCAGAAATACTTGAGATATATTTCTCAATCCAAGATCCAACTTCTCTGAATAGACAGGGGGCAGATGCTGGGGAGCAATACAGATCAGTCATATTCTATATGTCACCAGAACAGGAAAAAACTGCCAGGGAAATGATTAAGAAAATGGAAGAAGAACATGTTTACGGAAAACCCATAGTAACTTCCGTCGAGGCATTTACTAATTTCTTTGATGCAGAGGATTACCATAAAAATTATTATAAGAATAATTCAAGAGAACCGTACTGTCAGCTTGTGATTTCTCCAAAACTGAAAAAGCTTCAGAAGCACCATCCAGAAAGTCTCAAGCTCTGAACTTTAATCTATAAAATTATAACTATTAATTGAAAATGGAAATATAGTTTAAACCTATATGGGATAGATGGCAGGTAGAATAAAAGTTATAAATGACCCCGGTGAGCTTGTTTCCATATTTCATGCCTCAGATTCAGATGTTAAGAGAAAGTTACTTATTGATCTCTCGACGAGCTGGATAACGATGCCTACCATAGCTGAAAAATATGGGCAGGAAGGAAAGAGAGCGTTACTTTATCTCGACAAAATAAAAATGCTTGAAAGCCAGTGGATAACAACAGGAAATGGACCGGAGAAAGCATATCATACATTTTACAATAATGTTCAAATTAACCTTATGGGAACGATGACTGAGCTTGCAGATATAATATTTGCCACAAATCTCAGTGAGGAAAAACTGGAAGAATATGAAAATCAGTTGATTGAAATGATGAATGATACGGAAGGTGTTTTTCTTGGAGAAGCCTCAGAAAAATTGGGAATTTCTCAAACCTTTCTTCGTGGAATAGTGAAGAGATCCAGTATACTGCAAATTAAAGGATTTAAGATTGAAAAAGTGATTCCAGACTGATGGCAGAAATTGTCATATATAGATACGGTCACAGACCCGCCAGGGACAAAAGGATAACGAC
>JAJYDZ010000046.1 GCA_021790415.1 Thermoplasmata archaeon
TACGTGCGCCTCATTGGTAACAGATTTGAAAGGAAGTAGTAAAGGTTAAAACAAGACCGAAGGAGGGAAAAATGGAGTCATGAATCCGAAGGACTATGGAACATCCGTAATGGACTGGCGGGGATTCAAACCTTTGAGTTCATTCTAGGAGGGATTCGAGTATGATCCTTGGCCTTGACACAAAGGACAAGGCATACTACAATCTCCGCAAGAGGCTTGGTAAGGATTTAGCAAGGTCCGTAATCCGATATTGGAATCATTTTCACATTGACTCTCCTGGAAACGCTGACGAGGCATTGTTATATTTTATGGGGATGGGAAATTGACTTTAGAAAATGCTCTGTCCCGTATTAATAGCAGTGTCTGGAATATCGAAGGACTTCTTGCGAATGGCCTCCTGGGGCCTCTTCCAATTTTTGGCGTTAGACCGTATTTCAACGCCTCTAACAGTGGGCCTAGGAAGAAAATGGCAAGCTTACTTGCAAAAATAAGGAGTGGTTGCTGGTACAATAAAGGCAGGAATGCAATAATTCGCCAACAATCAGTGGATTTTCTCAAAATGAGAGGAGAATGTAATGACAGAATCGGTTGAATTCAAAAGAGTCCCGGATAATGTACCTGCGATTTTAGAGGAAATTAGAGAAAGTGACAGGAAATATTACAGCCTCGCGGAGGATGCTGCTGAAGCTAGAATACGTGAAATAGCTGAAAGATCTGGCTACTCTGTTAAACGTGATGTAATCCTGAAGGGGTCATGGCTAAGAGAGGACCTCGTGATTAAAGGGATATTATTCTACCAACTTGATTTCTTCCTGCAAAGAGGAGAGGAGAAGATTGACATAGAACTTGATGATCTAACTCACAATCCACACAAAGATTACCAGAGAGACGTGGAAATGATAAGCTGGGGATATAAAGTGATAAGACTTTCTTCATCATTCTATTTTAACCATAAGAAAAGAGTATACAGATTGTTGCGGAAGATAATAGGAAACGACCATTCTCCTAACGACGAGTTAATATTCATTGGACCTAATCATCAGGGGCTTGACTTTCAGTTTGACTGTAACTTGTTAAGAATCTATGACCCTATGCTAATTGCCAAATTGAGAAAATTCAAGGAGAAATTAGAACCAAGAAAAGTACGAACTGTGGAGGACCTCTTCTGAGTATATTTATAGGATGCCGGCTAAAATATCAAAGATAGAGTATATGTGATTCCATTTAATCGAAATCTAATTAATTCCTTGGACCTTATCAGTACTACCTTATCACCGTAATCGAATTCTTTGTGGTGGTTAGGACAAAGTATAAGGATATTTTCTGGAATCTCAGGTCCGCTTCTTCTCTTAGGCGTAATGTGTGCACCCTCAATGTATAGACCTCCGCCTTTCTTCTTAATGCTTGTACCGCATATCTGGCACTTGTATTCCCTCAAAAGTTTAAGCTTTGCAATTGTGTCAATATCTCTGCTAATACGTTTACCGCGATATTCTACATAATTGGATGAGCTCGGGGTAATCTGTCTTAACTGGTCTGCAATGGCTTTTCTTGACAGCCTACTATTTCTCGCTTCCAAAAGCATTTCATTTTCTTCGCGGTTGTTACCTTCTGAGGTTTGATACCTAGGAAGCCATTTCTTGTTGCGTTCTTCTATTGCGCTATTTCTTCTTAAGTAATCGAGAGCCTCTCTAACAGTATGTTTCCATTCGAGACCGGATTTGCCCCCATTCCAAGAGTATGGCTTATCACTTACGCAATGGGGAAATTTTATTCCCAGCTTCTTTGTAATCTCTGAGGTACTCATATCTTTGGTTGCCAGAAATTGGGGGATTTCTTTCCTAAACTTGGCAAAGCAGGATTCTTCAGACATATCTACATAAGATTCAGGTTATGGATTAAACTATTGGAATTACGAGTCTATGAAATTTTGCTTTTCACATTTTACCTATCTCAATCATTTTGGTCCCTTTGAATCGTCCTACCGACCCTTTGATGTAACTTGATCTCGGCTCTATTGATATCCACTTCCTTCCCAGTCGTTCAGCGATGGCTCCTACAGTGTTGCTACCCGCAAACGGATCAAGAACGATATCTTTAGAGTTAGTTAGAAATTTCACAAAGAATTCCGCAAAATGTTCGGGCATTCTCGCTGGATGCAACTTAATCCTTCTGCTTCTGCAGTAATTAAGGTAATCAGAGTTTGACTCAGTATTAGAGAAAATTAGAACATTTGAAGGTATAGCTCCTCTGTTATTTTTTAAGAACGAAGATTTACCTATGTTGTGTTCAGATGGCCTTTTTCCATAATCATAACTTCCTCGAGACAGCAGTTTTTTCATAGATTCACTGTATTCCTCCAAAATCCGTCTATTGTCCGCATTTGGTCTCTCTGAAGGAGACATCCACCAAGCATTTGTAAATGCATCTTTAACTCTGATTCTTTCAACATTAACCCATTGCGCTGGTCCGGGAAGTCTAGCAGGGTTGAAACAAACGAACTGCTCACACAGTTTAAGACTGCCAGAATTCAGAAATTCTAGCAGCGACCGAACGGTTAGAGTTGACATAGTTGGTTTCCCCTTTTCCCAAGCATTTCCAATTTCTAGAACAATGGACCCCTTTGGTTTAAGGAGTTTGGCTAAAGGACTAGCCAAATCTCTGAGCCATTCCAGATACTCGTCCCCTTCCTTATTCCCATATTTCTTTTTACGATTCAGAGGAAATGGCGGAGAAGTGAGAATTAGACCTATTTTACCCTTATAATAGTTGGAGACCTCAGATTCTAAAAATGTTTCTATGCGTCCCTTATACATAGTCCCCAAGGTTGTCTTGTATATGGGCCGAATTCCAACTTTTCGTTCGTAGTCTTTAATTGCTGCCAATTTTAACACTTATATATTGTGAATGAGCTAAAAACTGTTTTATATTTAACATTGAGGATACCTCTCATCCCAAAAGTTTTGTCACGTTTATGCTCCTATTCTTCGGGGAAGGGTGAAAACTCACTTTGGCTCTTTCAAGTAGATTGTTGAGATTTTTTTCCAGCTGCGATTTTTTTATTCTTTCTGTCGCCATTACTTCCATTTCAATGTCACAGTGTCGTAAGTAATTAGAGATTATATCTGGTTCAGTCAGACCTATTAATAGTTCGTAAGTCGATCGAATATTAATTTCCCTTCCGAGATAAGAACAAATTAGATGCCCGGCCGCCAGAATATCTCTGTCATCGCTTATCGCTGTTACGACTTTGTTAGTATGCTCACTTATCCATATGCCCGTCGCTAGTACGAGGATATCATCCCAAGAAATTCCTGCATTCAATTTATGTGTCAACCTGTCAACTTTTTTGGCTATTTCTTGAATTTGACCCTTAAGTTCATCTGAGTTTGCTCCATAGTCGCGACTTCTCCAATATAAATTCAAAA
The DNA here is from genome assembly GCA_021790415.1 of Thermoplasmata archaeon. Next base: position 3,429 of record JAJYDZ010000046.1, read on the forward strand.
GACTGCTGAGTCCATCATCAATTGCTCTGATCCAAAGGAGTAAGTCCTCGGGATCGCGTATTTTTATTGCAGATTTTATTTGATCCTCCTGTTCAGGAATCGGCACAATAAGTCCAAGTTTTTCTTCTAGATGTTCAAATGCCTGGAACGATACATCAGATTCAATAAGACTTAAGAAGAAACTTTCATCCGCGATTGATATCTTACTAGAAAAAGTCAACTCTTCTTCTGCCTCTTTCTCACTTCATTCATTAGCTCTTCTGTTCTTTTACCATAAATTTCGTCAAAGCTTTTCAGCGTAATTTTAAAATTCTGAGGATGATCCCCAGTAGCTTCATAGATGTTCCTCATTATTGAATGCATTTCAAAATTTATCTTTCTAAATGTAATGGTTTTTCCAAGTGTACTTGTAAGAAGTTTGACAATTTTCTTTAGAACTTCTGACTCCATCACCTCGTTAAGCTTTCTGGAAGCTCTTTCCTCAATACATCCTTTGATGTATTTCTCAATATCTCCTTCTTCAGGATATGAAAACTCAATAACATCCCTCTTTCTTGAGATTATTGAAGGTTCGATTACAATGTTTATGTCGTCATAAGAGTCATATGTGAAAATTAGAATAAGCGATAATCCTCGAGGATTGTCATCATAGAGGCGTCTTATGTAGTCATTTATCATAAGTCTTTCTGAAGTGGTCACAGTGGTGAGATTTTCCAGTTCATCAATAGCAATTACGACGCGTCGATTCCTTTCTAGGACCACTTGCATTAACACATTTATGATTGAAGTCAAAGAATAAATATCAAGTACTTTGCCGATCTTGCTTCTCCCATTTGTGAGATATTTGTATCCTTCGCTAGATGATACTAAATCAGTTCCGTATTCTCCCGATAGAGTCAATGGTATTTTGCTAGTCATATCTTTTATTGCTTCTTTAATCTCACCTGGACCTAGCTTGTTCGTGTTAGTCCTGAGAACCGCAAGAAGGTCTCTGTCCAAGAGAATTTTGGAAATGAGATTCTTTGAAATATGGAGATGGATGTTATAGATAACCTGGCTGCCCCTTGTAGGTCTTGTTGCAGGAAGAACAATAGTTTCAACTGGTTTCTTTGATAGGCCCATTTCTGTTGCCATCGCCGGGTCTTTGTTAAGAGTTTCTAAGTAATATGCTGCAAATGTCTTACCACTTCCATATGGCCCCCAGAAAATGTACAAGGAGCTGGAATCAAAGAGTAACGAGTCTCTTTCCATTTGGATTATTTTCTTGAATACCTTATCATTATCCGCCCAGTAGTCAACATTAGTTGGAGGGGTTGCAGGAAACGGATCCTTGTCTGTTCTGAAACCAAATGCATTGAGATACTCTTTCATTTCATCGTTATCTTTCATCGAGTACATCTCCCAAGACTACAATGTGGCCCTTTCTTGAAGCATCTTCCCAGTTAAGATGGATATGGCCTATCGAGGAGAGTTTGCTTTCACTAAGCAGGGCCGCTATATCTTTAACCCGTAGATACAGATTGTGCTTCACAATTAGATATGATTGCATATATAAAAGGATTGGTAAAGCTGTATAAAGATTATTCCCTAGCTCGCTTCTCGTTTTGTTTTGTAGTGTCTTAAAACTAAGTTTAAATGTACTGTCAATTACGAATCTTCCAGATTCAGCGTCATTTGAAATGGTTCTCCGTAGCACCGATGAACAGAAGTTGGAGGTCATTTTCACGTCAGATCTATCTGCCTCCATCTCATTGACAAGACTTTCCCCTGTCGCGGTAAGATAGAATTCTCTGCTTGAGCTGGTACTGGTTTTAAGAATACCTAGGTCAACGAACCATTCAAAAAAGGTCTCGATAAAATGTTCGCCATATTGCCTAAATTTCTTTACGGTGTCTTTAACGTAATTTTCTCTTTTTAAACTTGCAAGAACGTCTATAACTTGTCCTTTTCTCGAAATAGTCTGGAAGAATGCTATTTTCTCTTCATTAGTTAGTCTGAAAGCCGGACCCCCGTAGATTTCTGAAAAGAGCAACGTATATCCGTTCGGACTAGCCAAGTGACCACTCCTATTTATGACCTCTAGCCATCTGCTAAATTCAATGTAATTATGGGCGACGTTCCTAGTCCCTATCTTTCCGCTAATCCTGATATGTGCTGTTCTTAATTGCTCCAGGTCGTCTGCCTTTGATTTGATTCTTTCAGTCAATAATGTTGCATCAATATTCCCAGTATCAGTCAAGAGGTTACAAATCTCAGAAATATACCTAAGTCTTCTTGCCTCACCGTAAGGAGTTCCATCTCGTTTCCCTAGTTCCATGACGTGCCTCTCTCAAATTGTAGGTGAGTATTGTGGATCTCTTTAAGAAAGTGGGAACAGGTATCTCTCACAGTTAGTCAATTCTTTGTAGCACAAAATTGCTTCTATCTTTTTCATTTTGACGGTGCACTCCAAGCAATATATTATTCAATAACGATTTTAGCAGCCCTTCTAACCTATATTTTCTTAAAAGTCATACGAGAATCTATTGATAACGCAAATTGTAGAGTAGCTCAACTTGAGATCCCTTCTCCATCTTAATAATACATACATTTTGGTATTTTCTAGTCTGAAATTGACCTAGAGAAAGTTAAATCTCACCTGTACCCGCACTTTTACCTGTCCCATTTTCGTAAGTTCCTTTGGGATTATACATGTAGTGGCTAATTTCCTCTAGCCAAAAAAAGTTGGTATTGGTGAAAACGAGAGCTGATGATAAGAGATATCAGGCAAGGAATCTCATTATGATAACTGATAAAGGGAGAGAAATCTCTAAGAAGATTCTTGAAATTGTCACTTTAATGGATTCCAGTTAAGGTTTCATAGCGTCTATGAAATTAGTTAGCTCAACCCTAAATAGTATTGCAGATCGAATACCCATGTCCATAATATACTCATCTATTAGTACTCCTTTTCGGATTCTATTGTAGAGCTTGTTGAAATTATCTGATACATCAATACTAAGAAATCGTTTTCTTCTATCTTTCGAACCCTTGTACATTGCATTAACGATCTTCTTAAAATTATTTGGGCCCTCTAGTTCTTTCTTTTGACCTATCATTCTAAGGAGACTGTGGATATCGTCATATAGCTTGAGGAATGCTACTTCCGAGTCACCAGAATAATGAACTAGGAGGTTGGATGCCTCTTCTATCAGCATTATCATATTCCCACCTGACTTTTGAACAGCCCAAATATAATCGGAGAACGGTTTACCGAAGTATATAAAATAAGACCCCAGGGAAAGTGCTAGGAAAAAAAAGACTAGAAGAGTAAATATTCCGATCACATTAACCGAAGCAATCCCGGCACTTATCCACGTGAAATTGCCTAATCCTTGAAAGGCAATTATAATTATCATTCCCAAACCAAAGATTACCCAGCTCGACAGATACATTCGTACTGAAAGTATCCAGAGGTCCCTATTGCCAGTCAGTGCAAATGCAACTGCAACAAGAACAGTCATAATGAATGTAAATGCCACAGCTATTATCACTTCAGTAAGATTCTTGACTTGAGAAGCTGACGCCTGATAGGAGTGTAGAAATCCAACTGCAACAACCAACAGTCCTAGTAGGGTTGATATAGACATAATTATGTCTCTTGGACCTAATTCTGTTGTACCCCTTCTGGTCATAAGGAATATTAATTTCTTTAAATAAAAACTATGTTGTCGGGTGTTTCTGGCCAGAAAACGTAATTTACTGGTTAGTAGATATCATTAATTGTGGAAAATCAGGGTAAAGAAGACTGTTTGATGGAGTATCAAGGGCGAGACTTGGAAAAGAAACTGTGGGCTGCCGCTGACAAGTTAAGAAGCAATATGGACGCGGCAGAGTATAAACACGTGGTGCTTGGTTTGATATTCCTAAAGTATATTTCTGATTCATTCTCGGAGGTATACCGAGAGCTTGAAATAGATATAAAGAACTTCTCTGACCCAGAAGATAGGGATGAATATTCATCAAGAAATGTATTCTGGGTTCCTCCAGAAGCTAGATGGAGTTATATTCAGAGAAGTGCAAAACTTCCTACTATTGGAAGAATGATAGACGATGCTATGGAAGTAATAGAGCGCGATAATCTATCTCTAAAAGGAGTTCTTCCGACAAATTACTCAAGGCCACAACTTGACAAGCAAAGACTTGGTGAACTAATAGATCTCATTAGCTCTATAACTATAGGGACTCTTGAAGCTAAGGACAAGGATATCCTTGGAAAGGTCTACGAGTATTTCCTTGGACAGTTCTTCCTAGCTGAAGGCAGAAAAGGTGGGCAATTTTACACACCCAGAAGTATAGTTAAACTCTTGGTTGAAATGATAGAGCCTTACAAAGGGAGAGTGTTTGATCCATGCTGCGGATCTGGCGGCATGTTTGTACAGAGTGAGAAGTTTGTTGAGGCTCACCAGGGTCGCCTAGACGATATCCACATATTTGGGCAAGAATCTAACCAGACTACCTGGAGACTGTCTAAGATGAACTTGGCTATAAGAAGCATAGACTCGGACGAAGTCAAGTGGAATACGGAAGGGGAGTTTCTAGGTTTTGAAAATTGGATGTATGAGAAGTTCTCTAGGTCCACCATAGAATACACTTCAAGAAAGATGAGATTCTTTTCCAGACAATGTGAACTCTCCTCAAGGGAGAGCATAAGGGAGTTCCTTATTAACGAAAGGAGGAAAGGGTCTTCCAAACAGAAAGTGAATGAGTACATCAAGTACCTCAACAGGTGGATTTCTTTCCAGTCCTCCCTCGGAAAGGAAGGATGGGACAAGTTCGTCTATGTTCAAGGAACAAAGAAGAAGTACGTTGTGAACAGGTATGATGCAGACCAGATCGGATGGTTGATTGAAAGATCGAGAGGAATGACAGTTGAAGATATGAGAGATCACACAATGATTCTTCTGACTGTGAACACGGGACTTAGAAGAAGCGAAATCGCAAATTTGAAGATCAAAGACATTCACGCTGACTCCCTCAGAGTGGAGAAGGGCAAGGGGGAGAAGACGAGGGATGTTTATTTGGATGGAACCACGAAGGCAGTCCTCGGCAATTGGCTAAAGATAAGGAACCATCCAGATTCAGAATATGCTTTCACCACCAAAGAGGGAAAGGTGACCTCTAAGTATATGGGTAATCTTGCAGCTAGAATATCTAAGAAAACTGGGATCAAGTTCAACTGGCACAAGTTGAGACATACTTACGCCTGGAATATGCTCTCAAATAAGGTGGATCTGCAAACCATTAGTCAAATGCTCGGTCACGAAAGACTTGACACAACTGCCATCTACACTGTGCTAGACCAACAGGAAGCCATAGAACACGTCCGCGACACGAATCCGAAATTCTTCAAGGAGGAAAAGATGTTCGAATCCCCCAAATCCTGCACATCCTTTGATGGACTGGCGGGGATTTGAACCCCGGGCCTCCTCCATGCCAAGG
>JAJYDZ010000047.1 GCA_021790415.1 Thermoplasmata archaeon
TACTTTCATAATTTACAGAATCAAGGTATTCATGGAATGCAGTTATCTTATTCAAAATACCCTGACTTTGAACAATATTTTTCATGACCTCGGCTTTGTTTAATCCAATATGGGATATTCCAAAGAGTGTCTGCCTTTCCAGATTGCTCTTTTCTATATTATCGCCGTCTACTATTCTAATCTCTTTTATTCCATGCCTTGAAAGCAGGAGGGATACCAGACTGGAATTCCCTCCAGCACCTATTATGGAAACTGATATTTTGGGCTTAGAGGTCGCTTTCCCAGTCATAAATAGAGATTGTAATTTATAATAATAGGATTACTGACTTATCAGGTTAAAATTAAAACCAATAAATTTCACTTAAGGTTAACCCTCAATACTGCTGTATCCAGTTGATGAAGAATATATATGAGACTGTCATCATACATTCATGAAAGCAGCTTTTCTTAAAGAGATTGGTAAAGATCTGGTAATAGAAGATTTTACTATTAGCGATCCCCAATCAGAACAGGTTACAATTGAACAAGATATTACTGGAATATGCTATCGTGATATTCTTGAAAAGGAAGGTTTTTTTCCAAGGATGAAACCTCCAATTATCCCCGGACATGAAATCTCCGGGATTATTAATAAAGTAGGAGAGGGCGTTAGAGAGTTCAAAGCAGGAGAAAGAGTTGCCAGTCTCATATACGAACCGTGCGGTTTCTGTGAACAGTGTGTATCGGGTAGAGAAAATCTTTGTCCAAGGAAGAAAACCTATGGTGAAAATATAAACGGTTCGTATTCAAGATTTGTTAATGTTTCTCAGAGAAGTCTTGTTAGGGTACCTGACGGTGTTCCAAATGAACTGGCATCCATAGCTGCCTGCGTAACGGGAATGGTTTATCACGCCCTTGACTCAGTTGGAGAGGCAGGTTACGGAACCCGTGTAGTCATAACGGGAGCAGGAGGAGGAGTTGGTTCGCATGCAATTCAGGTCGCCAAGGCAATTGGTGCTCAGGTTATTGCTGCAACCAGTTCAAAATGGAAGGAAGAAACTCTCTACAAACTTGGAGCCGATTTCGTTATTAATTCCTCAGAAGGATTTGACAAGGAGGTTAAAAAGATATGGCCTGATGGTTCTCAAATTGTTCTTGAAAATACCGGTAATGCAACATTTGCCTCATCGCTGAGGTCACTGGCTTTCGGTGGAAGAGTAATTGTCATTGGAAACCTTGAACCAACACCGGTTCCACTCTCATTGGGAATGATTATTCTTAAAGGGAACAGAGTCGAAGGCACAATCAGTTCAACAAGAAATGATTTGAGAAAGGCGCTTGATCTTTCAAAGAGAGGCCTCGTAAAGGAAGTAAAACATGATCAAAGGAAACTGGAAGAAGTAAACGAAGCCTTTACAGATATAAAAAATAAAAAAAATATAGGAAGAATAATGTTAAAACTTTAAAACATTATTTGGAAATTGCAATGAATCAATCTTACAGTGCAAAGCTTAATATCCTAATTTAAATCACGTTTTGGCTGATATCAATGCAGGAATTAATTTGCAATATAGAATTTTCAAAGGAAGACAGCGAATTTATAGCAAAGTTGAGAACCGAGATGGGAGGCCTGCGCGAATATACCGGTTCAACATTTGATGAGGTAATGAATCAAATAATGTTGGAACTGGAAGAAGAATTTTCATAAAGAGTTTGTACCAAAAATAACATATTAATCCATTGGATCATTATTTATTGAAATACCTGCCATTCGTTAGTATTATAGTGGTAATTTGTGTCGTTTCCATTTCGGGAAATGCTTCATTTGGGGCAACGCCAGCAAAGGCTCCCAGTTTGGGTTTCTATGACAAGCCAGGATTGATGGTAAATATGGATGGCAATTCATTTAATATTACAGTTCCTTATGTTTATCTCCTTGAAGGAGGAATTCCATTCGTAGGGCTTTGGAATCAATCAAGTTGGAAATTATCAGAAAACGGAAAGTTAAACAGGTCTTATTCTTCCTTCGTTGAATTTTCTCCTCGCATTTACCTCATATTAACTGAGCTTAAGTTAATGTACACCAATGATAAGGGATTCCCAGTGGGTTTGAATTCATCAATTCTTTTAGGAACAAACATTTCATTTAATCAGCCCCTCTATAATATAATATCAGAATATGATAATTATCTGGTAAAACAAATAAACAACCTCTCTTCAAATTTAAGTAATCCGATTCTTCAAAATCTCAGTGGTTTACTCAATACCAATAACCATAATATTTATGAGATTCTTCAGAAATTAAGTTTCAGCGGACTGGTATATGCCAATGTGACGCAGACTCATACTGATATCTCCATGAGTTCCTCATCCGCGGAGGACGGGAATAGTATTCAGATAAATTCCACAAATTCTTTGAAGGTAAGTTTTGCTGTTAATTTTGCTACGCATACTGTAGGGAATTCAACCCTCTTCATGTTTCAAAGGAGCTTCATAAATGGAGGTACCGGAGAAAGACAAATTGAACACAGTAAAAAATCAGGAGATAGAGGGAGCAGTGTTTTCAACGGTTACCAGGTAAACCTTTCAAAAAATTTTCCGGTACTTTATCTATGGGGAAGTCAATTCACCGCAAACAACAATGATTTTAACTTATCATCATATCTTTCAATAAACGGAAAAAACATCGATACCATTTATTCTTTCAATATACCTAATGGTACCAGAACATTTTATGAGGACCCATACCTTGTTTTTCCAAATGGCAATGTGGAAAATAATCTTACAATAACAAACATTGGGGCGTCTACCATAAACCTGATTCTGAATAATTTCGAATACTTTGTTGGTGGGATATTCATCGGTGTTCTCTTCATCGGTGGAGGTTATACATATTATAAAAACAAAAGGGGATAATCTGGTACAATAAATTCCTAATACCTATTCAGAGTCCAGGAGATCAATAAGACTTTCTGCCAGTTCATTCAGGAATGATGTCTTTATCTTCTTTATGGCATTTCTAATTAAATCCGGAGAGACTATGCAAATTTCCTCATTATCCCATTTCAGAATGATTTCATCGACCAGTACTTTTACAGTAAGGTCAAAATCATCCTGATGGAGCTTTACCTTCCTTCTTAGTTGCTCAGGATCTTCGCATGAACTTCTCAAAAGTCTGAATATTATATCCCTGGATTTCTTATTTCTCAAGTGGTATGCTATCTTATTCTCCAGAGCTGAGGCGTTTTCAGAAACAAAATATCTCTTGAATCTTCCATCTCTCTTTGATGAAATCTTCCCATTTTTTTCAAGCTGGTACAAATGATATTCAAGTTGGCCAACAGCCATTTCAGTCTCTCTTTGAATGGCTCTAAAATGTAATCCAGGATTTCTGGACAACAGATCGATTATTTTATCCCGCTGGCCTTCTTTAGTATCCACGAAAATCCTCAGTTACCTTTTAGTACTCCCAAATAAAATAAAATCATTACAAGCAGAAGGGCCACTTCGGGTATGATCATAGAACCAAACCAATCCGGGCCAATGTTAAATGCAGGTAATACGGATATTAGGGTTGAAACAAAAATTATGAAAAAAGAGAGAAGCATATATTTGAATATTCTTACGCCTTTCCTAACCGCCAGTGACGAAACCAAAATAAGAAATAAATAAAATACGAGATTTACTCCTTCTATGAGCAATAGATCATATGACATTTTTATAGATTCATTAAGGGCAAATAATAGTTTTCCTCTATGAAACTTGCGTCATTTATTGAAATTTTTAATGGAACAAAAAAATTTATCTCACTTATATACCACCATTTAAATTTAAATATAAGGTAGACCCAGGAAAACTAAAACTCACTGGAATAGCCCAGAATGCTTAGTTCTCTCTTAAGTTCATCCTTCTTAATGTCTTCGCCTATTATATTCTTAATTTCAAACCTTCTTCCCACTTTCCTGAATACGGCAGATCCTGCCAGATGTCTATTTTTCTCTATTAAAAAGGTCTTTGAACCCCCGAGATTTGCCTTAATGTATTCTCTGAAGCACAGATAAATAAAATCCTTCTGTGAAATAATCTTTATTCTATCTGATTCCGTAATCTTGGTTTCCCTTGGCAGTTCCAAAAAGTAAAATGGTTCCCTGTTATCCTTTATGAAAACTTTCTTTAATTTTCCGGATGCAAGCATATGATTGATCTCTGCATTGAAAATATTCAGATCAGGGTCCTGTGTAACATCTTCGTAAATTTTTGTGGAGATATAACCAAGCGCTTTGAGTACTTCCATTATGATAATTCGGACACTTTCCTCCTTTTCATACCTTTCAAGAATAAAACGCAAATTTCCATCATGATCTCTGGCCACAATGCATTTGGATAGAAGTTCCTTCACTGATGCTTTCACATGTGATAATTCAATTCCTGTCAACAGACTTATTTCCCTTTCATCTGCAGGATCCTCCATTATAACCTTAAGGATCTTCTGCCTGTTGGCGTCAATGGGAGTCTTTCGGATAGTTCTATAAATTGAAATTGTTTCCGGAGTAGCCTTTGCCATAACTGAGAATGGACCATTGAAATTAAAGATCAGATTTGAAACATAATAACTTTCCAGATCATTCTCCTTTATACCATAATAATGGGCTTCTATGGGGTCTCTAAATCCCAAGTGTGCGTTGTTAATTCTCTCCAGCACGCTCCCGTTAACTTCTCTGTATGAGGAATAATTTTTCAGCGCCACTTCCAGGAGATCGCTTGAAATTTTATCGAGAAACTGACCGCTCCCCAATATTGCGGTTCGTCCTGAAAAGGCAAATCCGTTTCCAGAAAATTGATCATTCAGGTCTGCCGGACAATCAATCACTATTATATCTTCCACATTATTGCGAGTTCCAAAATCCTTTAATGTCACCAAGAATTCTTTGGCAGAACTCACATCTTCCATGACAAGTGATTCTATCCACAGAGTGGTCTTGGTTTTCTCCATGGTCATGGATGCTTTCAGCGAACCGTCAGCGTAGAACAGTCCATTTATTCCAGAATCTTCCACATACTGTTTTCCTGTGTATATGGTTATTAGATCACTTGCTCCTACTATGATATCCCTTCTGGGCTGCGGGTTCTCTTCTCCATAATAAATGGAACCGCCATAATAGATTGAGTTTATGTCCCTGAAATCTTCATGTGAGAGTTCGATCCAAAAGAACTGTGAAAGTTCCCTCATGGATACAGGTCCAAACATTGAGACCATTTTTTCAACGGCTTCATGTCTTGTGGGTTCTATCCCATGAGAAAGAGTATAATAGAGACCATCTCTAATTCCGACCTCAAGGAGAAACTCAAGGCTTCTCATATTTTCCTTTATTACGGATATATCCTCGCTCAGGGCAGATGAAATTCCAGGAATTGAAGCGCTTCCATACTTAAGGAAATCTAAAATTTTGATTTCAGTTTCAGTAAGCGGTCTCTTTCTCAGAACTCTGAGTATGGATGCGAATTCCGGCGTTATATATGTTTGTCTGTGCCTGAAATACCTTCCGAAAACTATCTTCCCGGATTCACTCATTGTTTGGATATCGTTGTCATTGAAAGATCTGACACGGGCTCTGACCCATGATAAATCTATGAAAAATCCATAAGTTGTCATATATTGTTCCAGATTGTCTACTGGTGTAGAAAGCTTGGAAATCCTGTTTGCCTCCGGGTTCTGTTCGCTGAAGTTCAAAATTGCCGAAAGATCATCCTTAACAATATATTGCTCCGCAAAAACCGGAGTTATATAATCTCTGAGAAAAATTCCTTCGTTTACAAGAGAATCCAGTTCACCTCTTAGAAGTGATTGATCACATGGGAGCTTAACGCTAATCTCATCAAATGTCATGGGCCCCATGGTGGAAATGAACTCTTTAAGCAGATCTTTGAGAGTATAGCCCTTCTTTATATCCAGGGTTCTTTTGACATATACCTGTCCACCATTCTTTAACTTCTTCTGGATCCGGTAAGAAGATTCCAGATTTAGCAAGATTCCCCTTACTCTATCCTCCGGTAATCCAGATTGCTCCTTAATTTCCTTAAATGAATTGTTATTGCAAAGATCAAAAACATCCTCTTCTTCTGGATTTGAAACTCTTCTTGAAGAAAAAAGCTCTTCAAAGAGCGGGAACTTCTCCGGGGTTGTCCAGAATGTACTTCTAATATGAATGGAAACAATCTTATTTTCATTAAGCGCATCTTCGCTATATTTCAGAGAATCCCCATTGCCATAGGGATAAGGAGAGTTGAATCTGTTTCTCATTATGTCAAAGTAGGGAAAATAATTTATAAATTTGAGAAAATCTTCATAACTTGAGATTTTTGGAACCTTTGAGGAAAAGTAATTCTCCACAAGTCTTGGATCTTTGATTATGAAATCTTTCCGTTCGGTGCTGTAAATTTTGTCCACTATTCTTGACTGCAATTCTCTAAGCAGTCTTGCCCGATCCTCCATCATGACTATGTCCGATACGCCTGCAAGAATCAGGGAAAGTGAGAACGGACTTGATTCATTGGAGTAATCATTTATACGGTATTTGCCCCTTTCAATAACATCATAAACATACTTCTTTGCCAGAGGCACATCCATCATATCATTCATGATCTCCCTGAATGTTTCCGTAATAACCGGAAAACCCGGAATATCCTGAAGTGCCCGCAGAACTTTTTCACTCCTGAGTTGCTGCCTGACAACGGAAATTTCATGGCCTTTATAGCGTCGTAAAACCATCATAGATCTGGAGGCGCAATGCCTGAATCTTTGTTTGAAAACTTCCGTATTTGCCACGGATCTTTTTACAAGATCTTCAAAATTAGCAGAATTTATCATTGATGGTATCTGCTTCAGATCAATTTTCTGTTCATATGACAGCATAAAGCCATCATCCGTTACTGTTATTCTGGTGTTGATACCATACTTAATAGAAATGGCCATTGCATAAGCCCTTGACAAAGCATCATTGACCCTTCTTCCCAGAGGTATGAGAAATATGGCGCTGTATAATCCATTTTCAAAATTTCCCTCTACGAGGAGAAAATCATCAGTGGGAAGGCCGAATTTTTGTTGGCTTCTGATATATGAAAGAATGCTCCGGGAACCGTTCTTGTCAACCCTATAATTCTCCTCCAAGTATTTTCTTGCATATGTCTCATCATTGAGCATTCCGAAAACATCTTTCCTGAACTTTCCAATGAGCGTTCCAAGATCGTAGCTCCTTGGAAGCATTTCTCCTGTCCATGACGGTATGGTAGGTTTTATTCCGGTTGCATCTCTTACAATTATTCTGTTTCCTCTTGCTCTGAGGAAGGAATAAGTTCTTGCACCAAGAACAAAAATATCTCCGGGTTTCATCCTTTCCACGAACTTATCACTTAGTTGTCCCAGATTTCTTCCTGTTTGATCTACAACCTTATAGTCTGCTTCGTCGGGAATAGTACCAATGTTCATGAAATAGATCATTCTCGTACTCTTCTTTTTTCCAAATATGCGGGAATCCTCATCAAGCCAAATTTTAGAATATATTGTACTGTCAGCTACCCTTCCTGAAAGGTAGTGGAGGACATCCATATAGTCCTGCATTGTAAGTTCCCGATATGGATAAGACGATTTTATGAGTTCATATGCCTCGTCTATTCCCCATGTCTTTTCAAGACTGATACCAATGATTGCCTGTGAAAGAACATCCAGCGCGTTCTCCGGAACCTTCACCTTATCTATTTCCTTTTCATATGCAGCCCTTGTTAGAACTGCACACTCAACAAGATCATCCAGATTGAATACCACAAATCTGCCTTTGCTAAGCTCCCTTATGGAGTGTCCGGATCTCCCGATTCTTTGAAGTCCCTTGGAAACCGACTTGGGGCTTCCGATTTGAACCACCAGATCTATACTACCAATGTCAATTCCCAGTTCCAGTGACGTTGAGGAGATGACACACTTAAGCTCACCTTTTTTTAATCTCTCCTCCACATCAAGTCTGGTTTCTTTGCCGAGAGAAGAATGATGGGCCTCAATATTTTCTATTCCTCTTGCCTTGAGCCTGACTGCAACATGTTCCGTACCGCTTCTTGTATTGGTAAAAATAAGGGTTGTTTTATGCTCTTCTATGAGCTTTGCAAGAATATCATACATCCTCTCGTTTGCAACCTCAGGATTTGAAAGCGTGAGATCATCTACAGGAGTTATGGTGGTTAAATCCAGATCTCTCTTAATATCCACATCCACTATATTGCATGGTCTGGGTTTGCCGTTTTCCATACCACACAGGAAATTAGCTATAACATCCAGAGGTGCCTGAGTTGCAGACAATCCAATTCTAACAAGGTTAGGAGATAGTAACTGAAGACGTTCAAGGTTTAATGTGAGGAGGGTTCCTCTCTTGGAAGAGGAAACCTCGTGGATCTCATCTATTATTACATATTTCACAGTGGAGAATTTTTCACGAAATTTCGGGGCAGATAAGGAAAGCGAAAGTGATTCGGGTGTTGTGATCAATATCTGTGGGGGTTTTCTGAGCATTTTTTGTCTGTCGTTCTGAGTAGTGTCACCAGATCTGACGCCCACCCTTATCTTTGAAAGAGAAACCCCATCTTTTTCAGCTATTTCATATATTTCCTGAAGTGGCTGCCTTAGATTTCGGTCGATATCGTTGGCCAGAGCCTTCAGAGGGCTTACATAGAGACAATAGATGTTGTCCTGCAGTTGTCCAGATCTGGCGAGACCAAAGAGCTCATTTATAATG
>JAJYDZ010000048.1 GCA_021790415.1 Thermoplasmata archaeon
TCAGCTCAGGAGATACGAATTCAAGAAAGCTCTTGAAGAACTTTCAAATCTTAAGGGACGAGGAACTGAGCTTGTTTCCCTATATATTCCACCTGATAAGCAGATATGGGACGTTGTGCAATATCTCAGGGAGGAATATTCAACTTCTTCTAACATAAAGTCAAAATCAACAAGAAAGAATGTTTTGGCAGCTATTGAATCTATAATGTCCCGTCTAAAGTCATATAAAATGACTCCACCTACGGGTCTTGTTTTATTTGTTGGTCACGTTGCCACGAGAGGTGATCAGACCACAATGTATGCTCAGATAATTGAACCACCTGAACCATTTCAAACTTTCATTTACAAATGCGATTCACAATTTTATCTGGACCCACTTCTCAGTCAACTTAAAACAAAGGAAATTTATGGTCTCATAGTAATAGACAGGAAGGAAGCCACAATTGGATTCCTAAATGGAACAAATATAGTAGCAGTGACAAATGAACAGTCACTTGTTCCAAGCAAACATCATCAGGGGGGACAATCTTCAAGAAGATATGAGAGACTTATTGAGATAGCTGCCCACGATTACTTTAAGAAAATAGGGGATATATGTAATAATACCTTTGTTCCAATAATTAAGGATATTCGCGCAATATTTATTGGGGGACCTGGAGCAACCAAGAATTACTTTTTTGAAAAGGATTACTTAAGGAACGAAATAAAGAACAAGGTTGAAGAACTTTATGATGTTGGTTACACCGACGAATCAGGTTTAAGAGAGCTGGTTGAAAGAGCAGCAGAAACCATGAAGGACATGGATATAGCAAGAGAAAAAGACCTTGTGACTAAATTCCTCATGGAAATTAAAAAGTCTGAGGGAGGTCTGGGTATATACGGTGAAAATCAGGTAAAAGAAGCATTGGAGAGGAAAGCAATCGATATACTACTTATATCCGATGGAATTAGAAGCACACGATATTATTATAAATGTCCAGCTTGCGGTTTTGCCAAGGATTATGATAAGTGGCTCGACGATGTCACATGTCCTAACTGTGGTGCCGCAATGGATCTCGACCATGAAGAAGATCTGGTAAAGAATTTATATGAATTAGCTGAGGCATCAGGTGCAAGAGTCGAAATAATTGGAGAGGACAGCGATGAAGGGAAACTATTAAAGAAAGCCTTTAGTGGTCTAGCTGGAATACTTCGTTATGCCCCACAAAGAACAAACTCTCAGTGATTAACGATGTCTGCCCTTAATCTCTTTTGATCTTATAATAAAAATATCAATGTACAGAAAAATCTCTAAAGAAACGAATAAAAATCTCGCACATTCTCTTTTAGTCCAATCTCGGAACCCTTTGTAATTCAATCACAAAAACGTCCTTTCCCATCTTTACATATTCATAAGGCACAACATATCTACCTTTAACATCCTTCTTGAAATGTGTTATCTTTTCACCCGTAGGTGTGATCAATAGTTCAAAAATATCTCCAGTCTGATCGTTTACTATAATATCATCAAGTCTTCCAATCATGGTCCCTTCACTGGTAACCAGAGGCATATCCATTAATCTTGTAGCAAATTTTTTGTTCACGGATCATCATGGTATATATGATTAATATTTTTACTATATACACTGGGTAGAAATAATAAATACAAAATTTATAAAGAATTAAATAACAAATTAGGATAAAACTTAATGGCAGTGAAAGTTGAAAAATATGTTCTAAACATGGATTTTACATTGGGAGAAAGCGGTTACTCGGGAACTGAAATCATAACACTTTCCAACGATTCACCAACCATTGAGATGGATTCAAAGGGGATAGACATTTTAAGTCTCAAGGTAAATGGTGCTACCGGCAAATACGATTATAACGGAGACAAGAAAAAGTTAATTATTAGCGGAGTTGAATCCGGTAACTTAAAGATAGAAATAGCTTTTAAGAGATCGTTTTCGGAGAGTCTGGCTGGGCTCTACCTTGCCGGGCAAGGAAACAGGAGAATTATAACAACACAATTTGAATCTACAGATGCATCTTTGGCATTCCCATGTTTTGATCGCCCTGATGCGAAGGCAATATTTGAAATATCTATGAGGATCCCTGGGGACAAGGAAGCCATAGGGAACATGCCAATTAAGTCAGTGAAGAAAGATGGAGAATATAATATTGTGGAGTTTTTACCCACGCCTGTTATGTCTACATATCTACTCTACATGGGTGTAGGAAAGTTCAAGACAAAAACCACCAAATATAAAGACATCGAAATAACACTTGCAATACCCGGTGACGAACTTAACAGCAATGATTTTCCACTTGAAATTGCGTCAAAATCACTTGAATTCTATGAGAATTATTTTGGAATTCCCTTCGAACTACCAAAAGTGCATCTTATATCGGTACCTGATTTTGCTGCTGGAGCCATGGAAAACTGGGGGGCGATTACCTTCAGAGAAGAAGCTCTTGTATGTAACGATAATACAGATCTTGATTCTCGGATAAATATAGGGGTGACAATAGCCCACGAACTGGCACATCAGTGGTTTGGAAACCTCGTGACAATGAAATGGTGGAACGATCTATGGCTCAACGAGAGTTTCGCAACTTTTATGGAAATGCTCTGTCTTAACGCAATTCATCCTGAATATGATGTGATTAAATCAACATATCTTTCCCAGACAGTTACATCAATGACTAGCGATTCCCTTAGAAGTACGCACCCAATAAATGCAAAGGTAGAAAGTCCAGACGACATTCAACAGATTTTTGATGAAATAAGCTATGGAAAGGGTGGAAGCATACTGAGAATGATCCATAATTATGTGGGTGATGAAAATTTCAGAAAAGGGGTTTCTGCATATTTGAGTAAATTTAAGTACAGTAACGCTGAAGGTTCTGATTTATGGAACAGCATAGGAGAAGTTTCCAAATTACCAGTAAGTGAAATAATGTCTGATTGGATAAACCAGTCAGGTCTACCTGCAATAAGAGTCACACCATCAGGCAAGAAACTTAAACTAGAGCAGAGAAGATATTTCATGAATGATCAACATTCAGACCTTGTTTGGAGGATACCCTTATCTGTCAAAGGAACCAAGGGAATAAAGAATGTTCTGATGGATGCCAAATCGACAGAAATCGATAAGGGAGACTATGTGAAATTAAATTCAGATGGTAATGGGTTCTTCAGAGTTATTTACGAGGATGAATTTTACACAAATTTAAAGGATAAGGTCCAATTTTTCTCAGATATTGACAGGGCCGAAATAGTAAACGACTCCTATTCTCTTCTTTTATCTGGTAAGATAACCGTGGACAAATATTTCCGGATATTGAATGATCTGGTACCAGGCGTAACGACACCTGTTATCACTCTAGTACAAAGGAATCTTGATAACGCAATGTCTATTCTCTTTGACAGAGAAAATTTCCGTAAAAGCGCAATTAGCATGTTAAAAACCATATTATCTCAACTAGGAGAAAAGTCATCAAATGAAGAATCTCTGAAATCCATTACAAGACAAAAAATAAGGGAAACGCTTGCATCATATGATCATGATTTTGCTGCGGCAAACGCTATTAACTTCAACGAATATTTCAACACCCCACCAGAGGACAGACAGGCGCTTGCACTTTCAAAAGCCACAACATCGGAAGATATTGAGGATTTGAAATCAATTTATTCAAGTGCAAAAGACGATACAGATAGAAATAAGCTAATCATTGCAATGGGCTCTATGAAGGGAAAGAAGAATCACAAAGCACTGATGAAAATGGTAATGAAAGGTGAAGTCAAAAGACAGGATTCACCATGGGCAGTAATTGCACTAATAAGGAATCCGGATTCAAGGAAATATATGCTTAGCATATTTAAATATATTATAAATTCAATCAGGAAAGAGTTTGCAGGTACCGGATTCGGAGCACAGGCTATGCAGGTATCCATACCTCTTCTGGGAATTGTTAATGAAAAGAAGATAAGAAAACTTGTGGCAGTTCTCAATGGTCCAGATGTTTCCATGGGAGTATCAAAGGGTCTCGAAATGCTTGACATATATCTGAATTTCAGGAAATATAATTAATCGATTTCCAAATATTTCTATTTCCTAATTAGATATATTGCCATATCTTATCCTGCCATAGATCGTAGGATTCCTCAATTTCTTTTATTGGTATGGGCTTGATTGATCCATCATCAAGCAGTTTTTTATATCTCCCCATTACCTCATCATAACTCATCTTGGAAATAGAATCGAAATAATCCTGAATTTTCTTCATATTGTGGGGATGAAAACCATTTATCTTTGGTCCGCTATATAGAATTTTAAAAAATCTCTTATCCTCGAGTTTGACTTTAAAGATTCTCCAATTAATATTAAATTCTCCGCTCAAATCATGACCAGTAAGATCCGCCAGTGCCTGAACCAATTCATGATCTTCATTTCCCGAGGCAATTTGAAAAGAGATTTCCAAACCTTTATCCATTAACTTAAATACAAAACATCATATTTCAACATTATGTAAATGGAAGTTACTGGTATAAACCAGAAACTTCTACATCCTTTCTCTTTTCCCTCATGCTCTTGCCCATGTTGGAACTTATGGTGTTATAGAATTTCAAAACTTCTTCATCAACAGATGGCTTTATTGCGTTCATTGCATCCATAAAATCAGCCTGGCTTACCTTTGAGGCGTTTGGGTCTTTTCTGTAGGCAATCATTCCAGCTTCTCTCACAAGATTTTCCAGATCGGCTCCTACATAACCTTCTCCAATATTTGCGATCTTCTTCAGGTCGACATCCGGAGCAAGAGGCATGTTCTTTGTATGTACCTTTAGAATTTTCAGCCTACCCTCAGCATCTGGTGGTGGAATGTATATCATCTTGTCAAACCTTCCTGCTCTAAGCAGAGCACTATCCAGAATATCTGGTCTGTTTGATGCGCCTACCACTACCACTCCCTGAAGCACCTCAATTCCGTCCATTGAAGTAAGCAATTGGTTAACTATTCTCTCAGTAACCCCTGAATCTCCAGTACTTCCTCTTCTTGGGGCAATGGAATCTATTTCGTCAAGAAATACTATGGTAGGAGCAACCTGCTTGGCTTTCTTAAATATTTCTCTTACGGCCTTCTCGCTCTCTCCAACCCATTTGCTCAAAACCTCTGGACCCTTTACGGAAATAAAATTTGCATTGCTTTCATTTGCAACTGCCTTTGCAAGCAAAGTTTTACCAACCCCCGGAGGACCATATAGAAGAAATCCTTTCGGCGCTCTGATGCCAAGGTTCTTAAAAATTTCAGGCTTCTGAAGAGGCAATTCAACACTTTCTCTTAATTCCCTCTTTACATCATCGAGACCGCCAATATCATCCCAGTGTACATTGGGTATTTCAACCGTGACCTCTCTTAAACTGCTAGGTTCAATCGATTTGAGAGCCTCAAGAAAATCATCTTCGGTAACAGCCATCTTTTCTAAGATTTCGGTTGGGATTGGTTTGTCCAGATCAATCTCAGGAAGATACCTCCTTAATGCATTCATTGCAGATTCTCTGGATAAAGCTGCTAAATCCGCTCCCACAAATCCGTAGGTCATATCTGCGATTTCATCCAGAAACTTAGATTTTCTATCCTCATCCATGCCGAGAGGCATTGCCCTCGAATGAATATTAAGGATCTCACGTCTTCCCTTTTTGTCTGGTACGCCTATATTAATCTCCCGATCAAATCTTCCAGGTCTTCTGAGAGCAGGATCAACGGCATCTATTCTGTTGGTTGCTCCGATCACTATAACGTGACCCCTTTCCTTTAGCCCATCCATTAGGGTAAGAAGCTGCGCAACAACCCTTCTTTCTACTTCTCCCTGTACCTCCTCCCTTTTTGGTGCAATTGAGTCTATTTCATCTATGAATATTATGGAAGGTTCCTTGTTTTCAGCTTCTGTAAATATTTCTCGAAGCTTTTGCTCACTCTGCCCATAATATTTGCTCATAATTTCAGGACCATTTATGGAATAGAAATTTGCACCTGACTCATTGGCTACGGCTCTCGCAATAAGTGTTTTCCCTGTTCCTGGTGGGCCGTACAACAACACTCCCTTAGGTGGTCTGATTCCTAGTCTCTCGAAAAGTTCAGGATGCTTTAATGGTAACTCAATGATTTCTCTGACTTTTCCAAGTTGATCCGACAAACCTCCAATATCTTCATAACTTATTCTCGAAACATCTTCTAAGACTTCAGAAGCGGGTTCCTCTCTAATCTCAATTTTGGTAATTTCCCCTATTTCTATTGGGACCTTTGACGGTGTTGATTTGATGACCTTAAATAAAAGACCTGAGTGCCCAGCAAGAGTTAATCCGGGAACACTTATGTTATCCTGCTCAAGCATCGGCCTTCTAATAAGAGCCTTCTGAACGAAATCATCTATTCCTTCACCAAATCTAACTCTTTGATCTTTTCTGATTATTGGTGCTAGAACAACCTTTGATGCTATTTCGGTCTTTACTTTCCTTACCTTTACCTTTTCTCCTATGGAACCACCACAGTTGTTCCTCAGGACACTATCTATTCTAACTATACCTTTATTTTCATCTTCAGGCCTAGCCCTAAAAACCCTCCCCACGGTTTTCTTTGTTTTTTCAATTTCAACTACATCCCCAATTTCGGCTCCCAGTGCTATTCTGGATTCCTCATCAAGCCTGACCCTTGACATCCCCGGATCTGTAGAATTTGCCTCAGCAACTCTTAGCGTAATACCGTCTCCATAAGCGTAACTCATACCCCAATATCGTTTATTACCTATTTTAAAATTATGAGCTTTCACATTCTGGCAATTTCCTTTTTTATTTGCAGGAAATTATTATCAAAGAGATGATGAAATAGGCAATAGATATATCGGGGACTACAATTAAGTCAACATGAACCAGAAGTTCGACGTAGTCGTTATAGGTGCTGGTATTTCAGGGCTGTCAACTGCAATGCATCTTAAGGAGGGAAATCCAGATCTTTCCATAGTTGTGCTGGATAAACAACATACCTATGGGCAGGGTAATACAGGTAAGAGTGCCGCCGGCTATAGAGATATTTTCAAAACAGAAGTTAACAGAAAATTGGCATCATCATCAATTGAATTTTTTAAAAGCATTCAAAAATCAAAGGGGTTTGATATCGGGATGCACGCAAGCGGATATCTCTTTCTGGTAAGAGATAAATCACAGTTGGATTTAATGCTGCACGAACTTTCTCGTGAAACAAATATAGAAACTGTTGAGAAAGACGAAATTAAGAATTCACTGAATATTCGGCATGATCTCGATCCAGAACAGGCAAAATTTATGAAGCTAGAGGGATATGACAAAGGTTATCTGGGAAAAAACTGTGGTATCATAGAACCTGAACTTGTGGCAGATTATTATTACAGGGAATGTGTTAAGTTAGGAATACAATTTAACTTTGGGACACAGGTATCAGGTTTAACCCTGGTACCTGTAAACCCTCTGGATTACCCAGGTGAGCCATTTATATGGCAGGACAAAAAAATCGGCAGTATTGAAACTAACAAGGGAACATTTCTGGCCGACGAATATATTATGGCAGCCGATGTCTATACGACAGGACTTCTTGATAAGACGGGAATCGATGGTCACGAAAGGCCAAAAAAGAGGCAGGTATTCCAGGTCACGAATAAGAAGATTGTGGATATGCTCTCCAAGCAGATACATACAACAGAAGGAATAATGCCATTTACAATATTGCCCTCACATGGTGTTTTTCTTAGACCTGCACCGAAATTTCATTCAATGTGGATTGGAGTTGCGGACGATCTCGCGAGAGATTTTTCATTTACTGAAGAACCCCAGGCTGAGCACGACTTTTATGAAAACAGCATTTATCAGATTCTAACAGCCTACTCGAATAACTTCGAGAACGCAGAGCTAACTGGAAGTTGGGCTGGATATTATTCATATAATACCGCAGATATGACTCCCAACATTTTTAAAGAGCTGAATCTCACCGTTATTTCAGGTACAAGTGGTAGCGGCATAATGAAGGGAGATGCAATTGGTAGAGTAGCCACGGCATTGTTTTCTGGAAAGGAGAAGGCAAAATTATACGGAGATATGGAATTCAATGTTGCTGATGTTGGTGTCAATAATAGAAATGTAAAGATGGAACAGCTCATTCTTTAGAAGGGTTCAATATTCCCAAATTTTTATTAAATCTCTTGAGTCAATAACTTCTCCAGACATGGAAATAAATTCAAGGGCAGTGAAAAACATTCTTTCAGAATAAGTAGAAGTTGCATCTGAAATAACAACAGGAATAAAGCCACTGTGGTAAAGGATATTTGTTGTAATCAAAATCTCAACATCTGTAGTAAATCCACTGATCATAATGATATTTTTCTTAGATGAGGTAATAGCCTTTAATATCTCAGGTTCTGTCAATATATCAATTTTATCTGTTTTATATTTTAAGGTTGGTTCAAAACGTTCTGTGATTTCTGTGAATTGCTTCATGAATTCATCATGTTGAGGGCTAGCTGGGGCCATATTCCTTTTTCTTCTTAGGTTCTTTTCATGACCATATTCATTCGAAAAATATCTTATATCATTCATGGAAATGTTTATTGTTTGAATATTGTGTCTCTTAAAAGCACCAAGAATGTATTCGTAGGCCCCCAAAAATTCCATTTTACTAAATATATTCTCAAAAATGGATTTGTCAATATTTAATGAGATATGTAATATATTTTCAGG
>JAJYDZ010000049.1 GCA_021790415.1 Thermoplasmata archaeon
TCCTAATTACTTCATCTTTGGATTGCAGAGTCTCTGCGGAACTGAAATCTATAATTACAGGTGTGTTACCATCCATCATTATATTCTTCGGGTTAAGATCTCTGTGAATTATGTTGAAATCATGAAGATACTTCATACCATTACATATCTCCAGCATAATTCTTGTTCCTTCTTTGATGTTCATCGGTTTTCCGCTGCACATTTCAAAAAGGTTTGTGCCGTTTATCTTTTCCATTACATAATAATAAACCTCATCGTCCTGACTCTCATCCATAAAGGAAACAATGTTCCTGTTGACAACCCTCTTAAGAATGGCTGCTTCCTTACGCAGCATTTTTTTTGCAAGACCTTCTGACTGCTTTGTATTTTCAATAGCCTGTTTAATCACAACCTTCTGACCTGACTTTGTTGTTGCTTCATAGATTATTCCCATCCCGCCCTGGGTCATAATATCGTTGACAAGATAGCTGTCCTTAAAACCGCTTAAAAAAAATCTTGAGCTACCTCTGAGGTTTTTATCATTGTTCAATTATACCGTGCACCTTTTGCTTTCTTAAAAGGTGGTTTATATTTAAGTATTTCTCAATGTAATTGTATAAGGATCAATTTTCCTTATTTCTTACCATGATTTAGAATGGGAAAAGCATTCCATGATTTGCTTCCTGAATTCTGCTATTTTATTCGCATTCACTTCTGCACCAGAATCCATCTTTTCTTCAATGGAAGAGATGAGTAGCTGTAACACTAACCTGTTTAGGGAAGGCATCTTTGAAGTTTCCTTTCCATTTACAAAATCCTTTAACTCCTTTAACCCATTTTTATCATTTGATAAATATGCCTTTAGCGCCCTATGGACATAGTTTGGATACTGAATCTGGTTATCTAAATTTTTAATCTTTTCGAATTCCTGTGCAAGAGCATCCATATCACCTTTTAAGAAATATACAAGTGAAGGTAAAATGGAAGTGTGGGTTTTGTAACCATTATCTCCAATTTGTATTGCAATTTCGACAGCATCGTAGGCGGATTTGATTGCAAGATCAAATTGTCCGTAATACATGTACCTCAATGTGATGAATATATAGACAACTGGTATGAAATCCTCTTCAAGTTCAAATTTTTTTGATATTGATTCATCTGCTTCCTCCAGTCTCTTTCCTTCCATAAGTTCTTCCATTAAAAGACTGAAAAATTTGTTTATTCTGACCCTCTGCTTATCCTCTATTTCCTCAGCTTTACCTGCAGAAATATTAAATTCATTTCTTGCTTTTTCAAATTTACAATTCTGAATGAAATGAAGACCATAAAATCTGTGGAATGATGATGACAGGCTTTCGTCCGATATGAGAGAAACAAGCTTCTCAGCAGTTGGGATATAATTTTCAGATTCTGCACTTTCCCCAATAATGTCCAGTTGCTCAACCAGATTAAATTCTGCGTAGGCCCTTCCTCTTAAATCTGACGTAATATACGAGATATCTATAATTTCCTTGAAATTCTTGATTGATTCGTCATAATGGCCGAGCATTCCATTCGTTATTGAGAGATTGTTCATGTTTTTCAATCTTGAAAACCAATTTTTCTTCCTGGTATTTATTTCTAGAGCTCGTTTGAAATAAGATCCTGCCTCCTCTATATTGAAAGTATTAATTTTAATTATACCTTTTATATTGTACGCCTCAGA
The DNA here is from genome assembly GCA_021790415.1 of Thermoplasmata archaeon. The sequence continues at coordinate 1,685 of JAJYDZ010000049.1, forward strand.
CAGGGTATTCTCATATTTTCCATCTGTTGCTATTTTGATTGCCAAATCAACGAGTTCTTCTGCTTTTTTATAATCATTCTTTCTTATGTAAATGGTTGCCTGTGCAACTAATACTTTTGCCTCTTCCTTTTTGGTTAACTTATCACTGGAAATTATATTGGATAGAATGATATCTGAATTTTTGTAATCTCCCCTGCTGTTATAGATCGATGATGAAAGCAGATATGGTTCTATTAGACCGATTGACTGGAAATCCTCACTTTTGAAAATTGCAAGGGCCTCATCATACTTAGACAAGAGATACAGTGCTTTACCCTGATAAAACAAGACATGGATTAATAGGTTCTTGTCAGAAATATGCGGTTTTATTTTGGTCATGGCATCATAAACTTCCTGAGGATTTGAAATGGAATTGTTTATTTCCTCCACATTCTCCTTGAAAATATTTACAGCTTCTTCCATGTTTCCATAACCGATATTAATTAGGATTCTGCTCGGCACCGATACTTTCTTTATAAGTTCGGTTTCGTTGAGAAGTTTGCTTACCCTTATCTTGTCAACAGAAGATATATGTTTCTCGAGTAGTGGGAATAAGAAACTGTTCTGGATGAAGAAATATTCCTGATCACTGGAGATGAGTTCCTTTGATTCGAGAACAGCAAGAGAATTTAGCACCACTTTAGATTCCTCATTAACAAGGAGACATAGATCACTCAGACTCAGGCGATCCTTCACAATGGTCAATGTCTTAAGAATGTCCATGGAATTCTTATCCAGCTCCGAAAACAAATTGTTAAAATGAGTTTCAACGGAAGGTGGTATGGGGAAAAACCTAACCTTAACATCATTTAGAGCCCCATCAGGATTTATGAACCCTTCCTCCTTATAATAACCAAGTGTGTAAGACAACACATTGAGATCTCCGTTTACCAGTCTCACAAGATCCTTTACAAAGGCATCTTCCAGTTTATATCCTTCTTCCTTAAGAAGCGTTTTAACATCTTCCATCTCGGGTTTCTTCAGAGTAATAATTATGATGGAATTGAGCGTTTTTGCCTCCTCAATAAATTTTTCCGTGTTGGAATAATTGCTTCTGCTCTCACCTAAACCTATCAGAGTAAAACCGAGTTTCTCCGTTAGTCTTGAAAAGTACAGAAACATGTCAAGACTTTGCTGACTCATCTTATGCACATTCTCAAATATAAGAACCGGATGATCGGCCTTGGACAATATTGCGGTCATTGATTCTACAATTGTATTAAGATCCCTTATTTTTGATTCTTGTGTTATCTGGTTCAGAATATCGTTAAAAGGGTAAAATATTCCCGTTTCAAAGTCGGTGAAGATTCTTGTTGAGTGATATGTTTGTCCCAGTTCCTTAAAATCTCTTATTATAAGTTTGAGTAGTGGATATTTCCCTGTGCCTTCATCACCAATGATAATCAATGTCTTGCTGGGCTTTTCTGCAAATTCTGTTTCCAAGTTCCTCATATAAGACAAAGCATTCGAGAAGGAGAGCCCTTTTTCCATACTGCCTATAAAATTAACTTCGTATTTAATGATTTTTCATAGGCATCAACACATGAAAGAAAAATTGTCAGATGTAAAGTATTTTTGAATTACTCCTGTATTTTGTCGATGCTTAATGCTTCTTACGACTCAATTATCAAACACATATAGATCGTTACTGGAAGGTTTTCATAAACCTATTAATCCTGTTAGGAATACTGACAGATGAATCCAAGAAAAATTTTTGATTATGCAAGAGAAGCCGAGGCTATTTTGATCTTAAATGGGGGAGAAAATAATCTGGATAAGAATTTCTTTTATCTTGCAGGAAAAGAAGGCGGTCTGTATGAAGGATCCTTTATACTTGCAAAACCTGATTCAGTAACAATTTTCACGTCGGTTCTTGAGGAAGAATCTGCCAGAAACACCGGAAATAAGGTTGAAATATTTCATTCAAGGGATGAATACGAAAATCTTTTGAAGAATGCCCTGAAGGATGTCAATGTTGTGGGATTAAATTATTCATCACTCAATCTTGAAATTTATAAAAATCTCTTGAAGATAATACCTGACAAAGAATTTGTTGATGTTTCCGTTTCCATATCAGAAGCAAGAAGGTTGAAGACTCCCGAGGAATTAAATTATTTAAGAGAAGCGGCTAAGATAGGAAGCGAAGCTTTTGATCCTGCAATAGAGCTCCTGAGAGAGGGAATGACCGAGAAAGAAGTTGCTGCAAATATTGTCCACGAAATGATGAAAGGTGGGGCATCCGGTCCATCGTTCGATACAATTGTGGCATTTGGAGAAAACTCATCCATGCCCCATTATTCTCCCGGCAACAGAAAACTCAAAAAGGGCGATATTGTCCTTATCGACTATGGAGCCTTATATGAGGGATATTGTTCTGATATCACAAGAACAATAAGTTTTGGAAAGGCAAACGAGAAAACAAAGGATATGTATTCCGTTGTTTATAAAGCGCAAAATGAGAGTATGAAAGCAATAAAGGCTAATGTCAATGGAAAAGATATTGATAAAATCGCCAGAGATATAATCGATGCATCACCCTACAAAGGAAGGTTCATTCATTCACTTGGTCACGGAGTGGGGATGGATGTTCATGACCATCCGGCGCTTGCACCAAATTATGATTTCCCCCTGAAGGCAAACATGGTTGTAACCGATGAACCCGGTGTGTATCTAACAGGATACGGCGGAATCAGGATTGAAGACGATGTAATAGTCAAGGAAGATGGTTTTGAAAAGATCTCTAAGGGTGCAACTGCCACAATAAGGGAAGTATGAGAAGGGCTATACCCAACGAAAAAAGGTTTTCAGAAGAATACATAAAACATATAATCTCCTCTTTTTCAGAAGAGGATGCAAAGATAAGAGAAAGCAGCATTGAATTCTTGCGACTATCCATAAATCAGGACGAGGTAAAGTTTGATCCACTGGATCACTCTTTACCTTTGATATTGTGGGAACTTGCTTATATAGATATAAATTCGTTCACTTCAAGGGCGCTCAACACATATAGAGATATATTTGAATCAAGGCTTTCAATGGAAACAATCGAAACCGTAGAAGATTATTCCTTTCAATATGGGGTGAATGCAACATACAATCCTGATTTATCGTGCTACTTAATGGAGCCGGAGATTTTTGCAACCTATTCGAGAAGGGTATCGGGTGCTAAATTTAGATTGGTCAACCAAACATTCCTCGACGGGAAAATACTCATTGATGGAGATGTTCTACACAAAATCATAAGAGAAGCTTTTCTGGTTAGGGCCCGAAGTATATTGGAAGACATAAATGCAGAAAGATGCCATATTATCCTGTCACCAATTTCGGAGGAACTCCTGGACCTTCAGGAAAAAGCAAGGGAGATGAAATATTCGGGAGATCTTGGATCGGTGGATACTTCATGTTTCCCCCCGTGTATACTCCACTTTCTCTCAGATGCCAGATCAGGAGTTAATCTTCCCCACATGGCAAGATTCACCATGGTCAGCTTCCTGCACCATGTCGGAATGAAGAATGAGGAAATAATGAATATTTTCAAATCTGCACCTGATTTCAATGAGAGAATAACCTCTTATCAGGTGAATCATGTAACCGGAGAAAAATCGGGAACAGAATATTCCCCACCAAGGTGCAGCGTGTTGAAGTCAAACCATCTCTGTTATATGGATAATGATTATATATGCAATTCAGAATGGCTAAAACATCCAATGCAATATTATTCTTACAAGAAACGTAAGAAAAACTCAGGAAAGCCTTCTTTCAATAATCTTGATAAGTGATGATTTTCTTATTTCCGATTCAATATCATATATGACAGAATCATTGTAAAATGTTCTTGGGTATGATCCCTTTCTTGTACTGAAATTAATTTTCAGATCACGCAGAATAGATTCAAGTCTCTCATTTGTAAAATTCTTTGCAGCCTTTTGATTTATCTTGCGTCCAAGGCGCTTGGAGTTTTTTTCATTAAAATATTCAGAGTAAAGTGTGATCCTCATTTCAGAATCGCATTTATTACCCCATCCTGACCAGGTCTTGAGGTTATTACCGCTTCACCGAGTTCAGTCTGTACTATTGATCCCTTACCCATTATATTTCTCTGAACATAGTGTGGATTTGCAGGGTTTTGTCTCACTGTTACGATCTTTGTTTTTTTAGTGGTTTTATCCTTTGGATTGTAAACGTTAGCGAACTGCCCCTTTAAAAGAATGACCTTTGAACTTCCACCGAATGATCTTACAACCTTTCTCTGGGTTTCACCGACCCTTGTTAAAGTTGGTTCTCTGCCAATTTCAAATCTCCTTTTACTCCTTAAGGTTCTAAGTTTCCCACCGGATGGTTTTGTTGTTGCTCTTCCCTGAAACATACTCAAATTAAATCACCATGCACTAAAGCAAGCTTCTTCCTGATGCAATTTAGCTTTTAAAACTTATTGATTGGTTTCCAACTCATTTATGTGATCAATATACCAATAGGCATCCTCTTCCGATGTGAGAAGTATATCCCTTTTTCCCGGCTTGAATTTCCTTATCTTTGAAAGATATCCTTTTCTTTTGTTTTCGAATTTCTTTGAATATTCATTTCCAAGAGCTGCTTCATAAAATTTAAAATATGCCCTGTACAAAGTATAAGTTATTTCTGAATTTAGTGAGTTAACGTCTGAGAGATAATCTGATACATAATCTCTCACCGATTGAATTCCCAGTTCAAGAACCTTGGATTTAATAGCAGCTTCCACGTCAATTTCTTCATCCTTTTCCTGAATTGAGTTTTTCTCCAGTTCTAGAAATTTTACCGGTTGATCCAAAATTCCTTCGACGATAGCCGATTTAACTGGTAATTCCCCTTTTACGGTACTCGGAATTATTATTATTCTTTCAGGATTTTTTTCCTTAATCAATTGCCTGAATTCTTCCCTGCCAGGATTTTTTAAAAAAAATTCATTGAATATTATAACTTCCATAGATTATCCTCACATCAACCTGATCGTTTCCAGATTTTTCAATGCAGTAGCATCTATGGCAAACCTCTGTCTAATGAGCCTTGCAAATTCCGCCGCCTTTTCCCCGTCTCCATGGTTGACCAGTATTTTGTACGGCTTAGGATGCATTGTTGATATATATGCAAGAAGCTGTTTTTTATCGGAATGCCCTGAAAAACCTTCTGCGGTTTCAATTGCCATCTTTACTTCATATTTTACCTGCTTTCCGCCATCACTCAAGGTTATCTCATCCACTCCCCTCTGGATCCTTCGTCCGAGAGTTCCATCAGCCTGATAACCAACAAAAACTAAAGAATTTTTCGCGGAAGGAGCCCAAGCTTTGAAAAACTCCATAACCGGCCCGCCATTCATCATTCCAGATGTTGCAAGAACGATCTGATTTTCCACTGAATCACAAATTTCCTGTCTCTGATCTCTCGTTTCCACCTTGTGGAAGATATTGCTCATGAACGGATTTTCTCTTTTTACCATAATCTGCTCCCGCAATTCCCTGTTTAGAAATTCAGGATAGGCTGCGTGAATAGCTGTAGCTTCCATGATCATGCCGTCAAGATAAACTGGAGCATTTTTAATGAGACCAGTTCTCATTGCCTCTTCAAGAACCATCATAACCTCCTGACTTCTTCCCACTGCAAAAACCGGAATTAGAACTGATCCTCCTCTGTCGAAGGTTCGGTTAACTATTTCCACAAGTGATTCTGACGCATCCTTCCTGGTATGATGGTAATCGTCTCTCCCCGCATAGGTTGATTCCGTCATGAAGGTTTCTACTCTGGGAAATTTATTATTGGCCATGTTAAAAAGCCATGATTTCTCAAATTTCACATCCCCGCTCAGGACTATATTGTAAAGCCCTTCTCCAATGTGGAGGTGTACCGATGCTGATCCAAGGATGTGCCCTGCGTTGTAAAATGTCAATCGTACATCAGGGGTTATATCCGTCGTTTCATTATATTTCAGGATAACGCTCCTTTTGATTATTTCTCTTATATGCTTTGACTCATAGGGCGCTTTGTGCCCTTCAGCATGTGCCACTTTAATGTAATCGTTTTGCAATAAGGCTGCCAAATCTCTGGTTGGTTGAGTCATATAGATTGGCCCTTCATACCCATACTTGTTTAACAGAGGAATTAACCCTGAATGATCCAGATGTGCATGCGTGAGAACCACCGCGTCCAGAGAAGATAACGGCTGAACTTCAGGTAGATAAAGATAGGGTGCACCTTCCCATGGTTTGCTTTCACTGGAGTTTGTGTTCATCATGCCGCAATCGACCAGTATTTTTGAGTTGTTTGTTGATACCAGAGTTGCACTCCTTCCAACTTCCCTGTGTCCACCAAGGGCGGTCATTCTAACCCAAACTTCACCCTCCATTGGGGGGATATTGAGTTTTAGTCCAAGGGAGTGCAGGAATTTTTTCCTGTCATCCTTCATTTCCCTGAGATATTCTCTCATTTCCTTTACGGTTCTTGAATGCATCGGGGGTGCTCTCACAAGCCTTGGCGACCATTTTGTATCTTCCTTTATTTTATGAATTATACTGCTTTCTCTCTGATTTAATATGGAAGGTTCCTCTACCTCAATTACAGCCTCGCCGGTATCTGCTTCAAAATACACGTTCTTTAGTGCTGCGTCTTCAGGAACTATCTGCCGTATAATTTCCTCAGCCTTTGTTTCATCTGTCAGTATACTTGGATCGGGCCTTATGGCAATTCTCCTTCTGATTTCCTGAGCGACCTGTCTTGCAATGTCATCCCTTCCGGAAAAGAGTGCCTCGTTTTTAGTATACACTACAATATTTGGCCCTTCATAATCTATTTCCGTTATACCGTTTTCCGGCAATATTCTGTCGAAAATACGTCTTGTTTCCTCTATATAGTCTTTAAAAGACATTTTTATTTGCTCCGTTTAATTATAAATTTAATGGTAAAATTAATTATAAATTATAAGTTTAATTTTAATTTTTTGATTCTTGCTAGAATATCCTCTT
>JAJYDZ010000050.1 GCA_021790415.1 Thermoplasmata archaeon
CTTCCGAGGAGTTAAGAACAGGAATGCTTGTTGTGGTCAATAAAAACGAATTCGTGCCTAATGATGGTGAAATAGTTGAGGGGTCAGGTTATTTTAACGAGGCTTCGATCACCGGAGAATCCAAACCAATGATGAAAGTAGTTGGGGACAGTGTTACTGGCTCAACCATATTAACCACAGATTCAGTGAAAATAAGAATTACAGCAGACCCAGGGGAAACATTTCTAGATAAGATGATCGCCCTTGTCGGTAATTCAGTGCGTGAAAAAACTCCAAACGAAATCGCGCTGAATGTAATGCTCTCCGGACTTACACTCATATTCCTCATAATTACAGCTTCCATTTTCTCACTTGCCTATTTCCTAGGAATAAACATTAATCTATTCGTGCTTATTGTGCTTTTAATTTGCTTGATTCCCACCACTATTGGTGCACTTCTTCCAGCGCTAGGAATCGCGGCAATAAATAAGGTCTCTCAATTTAACATAATTGCCAAAAGCGGTAGGGCGGTTGAAAATGCCGGTGATATAGATACAATAATTCTTGATAAAACCGGAACTATAACAATAGGGGATAGACAAGCTATTAATTTCTATCCCCTTCCAGGTATTGATAAGAGTGACTTTCTCAGATATTGTTATCTTTCTTCAGCTGATGACGTAACAAAGGAGGGAATTTCCATTGTGAAATTATGTCAATCTTCTGGATTAGATACTGGGAAGATAGGCGGTATTTCTGGAGAATTTATTCCTTTTACATCAGATACAAAATACAGTGGAATAAAAATTGGTGACGAGGTTATTTTGAAAGGAGCAATGAAATCCATTTCTGAGAAAATCGGCCGCCAAGATAATTTCATAGAAGGGATTAGTGCTGAAATATCTAGCAAGGGCGGAACCGCCATGACATTGTGCAAGAACGACCAGTTTCTTGGAGTTATTGAGTTAAACGATGTAATTAAACCATGGATAAGAGAAAGAATAGAAACTATGAAAAATATGAACATTAAAACAATTATGTGCACTGGCGATAATGAAATCACCGCTCAATACATAGCTAGAGAAAGTGGAATAGATGAGTTCGTTGCCAATGTAAAACCAGAGGACAAATTCAAGGAAGTCGAGAAGGAAAAAGACAAACAGAGAATGGTTGCAATGGTAGGGGATGGTACCAATGATGCACCTGCACTGGCAAGAGCTGATGTTGGTCTTGCTATGAACAGCGGAACTCAGGCTGCCAAAGACGCGGCTAACATGATAGATCTGGACAATGATCCTGCAAAACTAATGGATGTAATATTTCTAGGGAAGCAGATTCTCATAACGAGGGGGTCATTGACAACTTTTTCGCTTGCAAATGATGTTGCAAAATACTTTGTCATAATACCTGCAATGTTTTATCTTATCCCGCAGCTTGGATTCGTGAATATTATGGGATTTACCGATCCACTTCTTGCCATAACTTCTGCACTTATTTTCAATACCTTCATAATACCAGCTCTCATTCCCATGGCGCTCAAGGGGGTTAAGTTTAAAGCGTCTGGGGCCGATGAATTACTAAAAAGAAACATAATATTATATGGCGCTGGTGGTATAATATTTCCGTTTATTTGTATCGGCATCATCTATTTTCTTTTGGCTGGAGTTGGTGTAACATGGTAAAGTTAAATCCGTTTCTGAAAATCATGAGAAGTTCTGCCATAATGGCAGTTGTTATGATCCTTCTTCTGGGGTTTGTAATTCCTTCAATAACGGCGGAAATAGCCGAACATATAGATCCTGGTAGCACAATGGGCTCACCCGTGGAAATAAATGGAACCATATATGGAAGTTATCTATTGGCTGAAGCTTTTAACAATAGTTCCCTATTCTTTCAGGCTAGACCATCAGTGATATCTTATAATTTGACAGAATCCGGATCATGCACTGGTTCCGGGGATTCACTGCAATCTCTTAATTTTACGTTGAATGCTTTGAAGGAATTTGAAAGTAAAAATCCTGGGGTGAACCTGTCATCAATTCCATTTGCCATGATAGCTTATTCGGCTTCAGGACTAGATCCAAATATACCCATAGAAGGGGCATATATTCAGATACCAAGGATTGCTTCAAATCTTTCAATACTATTCAATGGAACAATTCCAGTAAGAACCCTTGAATCTGATCTGATGCAATATGTAAATTCAAGCGAACAACAGAATTTCCCAATTTTTGGAAGCTATTATACGAACACAATGGTGCTGAATGTCGATATCATAAATCTAATGATTAAAAACAAAGTGGTACCTAAATCACTTCTTGATTAAGATTGTATCTGTCCACATCTCCTTGATAAGGTCTTTTATGAGACCATTAATTCTTATATTTCCTGATGTACCTGGGCGAACCCCAAAAACAATTAGATCTGCACCAGTCGAATATGCTCTTCCCAAAATAATCTCCTTCATATTATTCCCTTCACTTTTAGAAAATTCAACATTGGGGTATTCCCTCTTAATTTCTTCCATTGAGTCAAAGAGATTTTTAAATCCATGGGTCTCCTTCTTGTCAAATTTTCTAAGGTCAAGAATATTTACCTTGGCGCCAAATACTTTTGAAATCATTAAGGCAATATATATTGATCTCCTAACATTCAGAGATTCAGTAACTGGTACGAGAAGTCTTTCATATGTATTTTTTTTCATTCTTGAGGTTATTGCTATGACGGTGGTTCGTGAATTTTTTATGATATAGTCCCCAATTCCCCCCAATAAAGACGCTGACAGGGCTGCCCTTGGACCGCTGCTGAAAATGACCATATCATAATTCTTTGAGTTGATTTCTGATACTATACCTTGTTTGATATTTTTCGCACTTTGAACTTTTGGTACCAATCTTATATTTCTCTCTTTTGCCTCCTTGTATGCATTCAGAACTATGGCTACCTTATCACTCCAAACTATCTCTCTAGCTTCATCTTTAATGGTAAGTGCTGTAATTTCTGATTTGTAGTTTGATGCCAGGCCCAAGGCTAAATCAAAGGCTTTCTTTGAGCGCTCCCCCTTTGCCATTGGCACAAGTAATTTCTCAGGTTTCACAGTGTACGCCTTCAGGCTAGATAGCAATGAATAGATATTCACAGAATGTTTAATAAATTTTTGCTAACGCTCTTATTTCTATCATCATAGGAAAGACTTCAAAATGACTTTAAAAAAACCATTTTGTATAGAAGATCTTCGTAACCACACTTCGTAGTGTCGTGATAATTTATACCACGGCATAAAAAACCCAATAATTTAACATCAGGTAATTTATATAGGTCAATGAAGTGTCTTACCATTTCGCATTCAAAAATTCTCGGCAACATAGATGGAGTAGATGATCTATCAAGGTTACCAGATGAGGAATTTTTTGTCATAGATATGGATGCCCTACTTCGTTCCAAATACAATTTCAATATATATTCTACCATATCAAAATACGTTGAATTTGACTTGATGGCTTATCCATTTAGGGAGAACGATCTTGTTGATATGATCATTTCTGGAGCCAGCAGAGTTGTAATAAACCATACTATTTCAGAAGAAAAATTGAAGGATTTTATGGAAGTTTCAGATCAGCTAATCATGCATTATGCCTCGCAATTTGAAGCAAGAGCTTTTATGAAAAAAGGGGGAAAGTATCTTATGGGCTGTTCTCAGGTAGAGGTCCCCAAGGGAATCACCGTATTTTATTATGGAATGCCGGGCCAAGGAGAACAATATATTCAACTTGAGGATTTTCCTGAAGAATTGAGGTATGATTGTTGATCTCTTATATATGAAGGTTTATCAATTTAATTATATTTCAGTTCTCAATCTTTTTGACGCTTAAGTGTTGATGCCAAACGGCACATTTAATAGCTATTTTGTATAATATTTCTCACTCATAATAAAAAACCTCGATCGTTTTTGGTAATAATATATGAGGAATATTTACATAATAATTCAAAATCAGCAAGAGCATGAGTATTTCTGACATTTCAACATCAATAGGAAATATAAATCTGTCCAATCCATTCATTCTTGCCTCTGGAATTTTAGACGAAAATGGATATACAATGAAAAGAATTTTATCTGAAGGGGCTTCAGCAGCGGTTACCAAATCTATAGGCATGGAAGAAAGGAATGGATACAAACCACCAATCGTTGCCATAGACGATCCGATTTTTATCAATGCCGTAGGGCTTCCCAATCCAGGTATCTTGAATGTAGGTGAGGAAATAAAGACGGCAAGAGAATCTGGAAAACCTGTCATTGGAAGTATATTTGGGAAGGATGAAAACGAATTTATTGAACTTGCAGGGAAAATGGAGGAATACGGTGTATTAGCCGTGGAGTTGAATTTATCATGCCCGCATGTTAAAGGGTTTGGATCGGAGATCGGCGGTGACCCAAATCTGGTGAGGAAGATTGTAAAGGGCGTTAAGGGGGCGATAAGCAAACCTGTCTGGTCAAAGCTTAGCCCTAATGTGACTAATTTGTTGGATATTGCAAATGCTGCCTCAGATTCAGATGCACTTGTTCTTATAAAAACAGTTAGAGGTATGAAAATAGATATTTATTCAAAAAAACCAGTCCTGTCGAACAAGGTGGGAGGACTTTCAGGGTCAAGCATTAAGCCGGTTGGGATTAGATCCGTATATGAGGTAAAATCAAATATGGACATTCCTGTCATTGGAGTTGGGGGGATTGAGTCAGGTTTCGATGCCGTTGAATATATTATGGCAGGGGCAACTGCGGTCCAGATTGGTACAGCCGTCTGGAAATATGGCAGAGCAGTTTTCTCAAAAGTTACCAATGAACTACTGGAGTTTATGGGTTCAGAAGGATATGGAAAGATTGAAGAATTTAGGGGGATTGCTTTAAAATGATAAATTCTGTTAGAATTTTGAGAAATGAAATTAACACTCCAACAGTAAATTCACTCTATTTTCATTGGGATGTTCGAGTAGAACCAGGGCAATTTGTAATGACGTGGGTTCCGGGATTATCAGAGATACCAATGTCGCTTTCCTTAACTGGAAAGGAAAAGTGTCTTACTGTGAAAAAGTACGGAGATACTTCAAACGCACTATCTAATGTTAAGCCCGGTGAGAGAATATTTTTTAGGGGGCCCTATGGAAAACCATTCTCAAAGGTAAGAGGTAAAACACTGCTAGTGGGGGGAGGATCGGGAATGGCCTCACTAAGACCGCTCATTGATCAAAACGCAAGTGGAGTGGTTGCAGCAAGATCAAGTGATGAACTCTTGTTTAAAGGACTATTTCCCATTGATAAGATAATCGTTGCCACAGACGATGGTTCAGAAGGCATTAAAGGAAACATTGTTGACGCATTGAGGGAAATTGAACTGGAAAAATATGAAATGATCTATGTATGCGGTCCGGAAAGAATGATTAAGTCCGTTGTTGATTTTGTTGCAGGTCGGAATATAAACATGGAGTTATCCCTTGAAAGGAATATGAAATGTGGCGTAGGTATCTGTGATTCCTGCTCCATCGATGGTTTTCAGTTATGCACAGATGGTCCCACATTCGGTCTCAGCACTGTATTAACAATGAAAGAATTTGGTAGGACGAAGCTGGCTGAATCAGGAAAACGAATATGGTTTCAGTAGAAATGATAGGAGGATCATGAATTGCTTTTGACGGAAAGATTTCACAGTATTCAGGGAGAAGGGAAATACATTGGAATACCTATGTATTTCGTCAGGACGAATCTCTGCAATCTACGATGCAAATGGTGTGACTCCACTTATACATTTTCTGGAGGAGAAGAGGTTTCATTGGACACTCTGATTTCAGATATTAAAAATATATCCGAAGACTGGGTATGTTTTACCGGCGGTGAGCCAATGCTTCAACGCGAGGCAATACAATTCATGAAAGAGTGCACTTTAATGGGAAAAAATGTACTTCTGGAAACAGGGGGATCGCTGAGCGTGGAGAAGGTTGTGCAAATAGTGGGAACGTATATAGATATGGACATCAAGACACCATCTTCCGGGGAGCAGGATTCTCTTTATAAGGAAAATCTTAAGTTACTCAGGGAGAATGATTATGTAAAATTCGTAATAAGCGATGAAAGAGATTATATCTACGCACTATCGTTTATAAAGCAATGGGAAAGCAAGGCAGAAATTCTATTGCAACCTGCTTGGGGAACAGATCTGAAATGGCTTGTGGAAAAAGTTCTGGATGATAGATTAAATGTGAGAGTTCTACCTCAGCTTCATAAAATTATATGGGGAACGAAGAGGGGTGTATAATGGCAAAAGAAAGTTATTCTGACATTTATTTTCATGGAAAATTTTATAGAAAGGGCATTTTCGACGATCTTTATATTGGAGTAAGCAACGGGAAGATATCAGAAATATCGAAATTTAGGAATAATGCTAAAGTAGTGGAACTGGAAAATGCAGTGTTTCCAGGTTCAACCGATATGCACGTTCATTTCAGAGACCCGGGGGAAACAGAAAAAGAGGATTTTACCACAGGTAGCATATCTGCAATCTTTGGAGGGACAACGACAGTTTTTGATATGCCAAATAATATGATTCCTATAGTTGACTATGAAGTTTATGAGAGTAAGAGAAACGCACTGAAGGGAAGATCATTTTGTGATTATGGTTTATATTCTATGTTTAATGGAGGAAACGAAACCGTCATTCACGAGGAATCTGTAGGTGTAAAAATATACATGGGAGAAAGTACCAATGCAAAAGGCGTAGAAAACATAGATGAAAAGATTCAATCTTCACTGGATAATCTTGGGAAAAATATTGTATTCCATGGAGAGTCAGGTGAATGCTTAAAGAAAAGCAACGTAGCTTTGAATAACATGTGTGATCACAGTATATCAAGAAATACAGAATGTGAAAGAATAGCTGTAGATAAGCTTAACAAATTCCGGATATCCAGGAAGATTATGGCACATTTGAGTGACTTTAACAATGTTGAACTAATAAAAAATCAGACATTTAAAACTGAGATACTTCCACAGCACATGCTTTTGTCATGTGAAAAATTAGAAAATTCTTGGGGCAAGGTAAATCCTCCAATCAGAGATGAGAAGATAAGAGAGAAGAATTTCCAGGCATATCTTGATGGAAAGATCGATGTCCTTTCATCAGATCATGCTCCTCACACAGAACGCGATAAGGGAGAATTAAAATATGCCAAATCTGGTATGATTGGAGTAGAGACAAGAGTGCCTTTAATATTAGCACTTATAAGAAAAAAGATCGTCCCACTCTCAATATTTGTGAAAACGGCCATAGAAACCCCACCACTCCTTTTTGGCATTAAGAAAGGGTTGATTGAAAAAGGGTATCAGGCTGATTTTTTCACAGTTGATTTCTCATCAACACAGAGGATAAGCGAGGAAAAATTGCATTCCAAAAATCCATTCACACCGTTTCACGGATTTGAAGCTATTTTTCCAAAGGATGTAATATTAGGGGGAGAAATTGCTTTGCAAGGAAGAGAATTGATTGAAGATCATTTCGGCAAATATATACCGCTAAAGAAGCCCGAAGTGGTCTAAAACCTCAACCACGCCTTCACCAAACTCTCTCTTGGCAACAAATTCAGATTTATCTTTTAATATGTCGACTGAATTTGAGAGTGCTGCCTTGTGTACCCCGTCCATATACATGGAAATATCATTCTCAGAATCACCACAGACAAGAACCTCATCCTTCCTTATCTTTAAAATGTTTAGGAACGATTCAACAGCATGACCTTTATCTTGATTATGGTTAAGTATGTGATAGGCAAATTTACTGTTTTGAATGACCACATTAAATTCCTTCACATAATCTTTTATCAAATTTGGATTTCCGGAGTAGTAAAAGGCAACAGAAGTCTCTCTCCAGCGATTTGTCATCGGCTCAGTTACATTAAATTTAGCTTTCAAGTGACTCAGGACTTTTAAAGGCACCTCTTTACTGAAATCTGTTCTAATATTATTGTTAGCAAGTATGATCCCGCCATTTTCTCCCGCAAGATTTCCTTTTAGGCCAATGATATTTCTGATTCCAACCATTACCGGTAAAACGTTCCCACTACAAAGATCAATTACAATTCCTTTTTCTTCTGCAATTCTAAGCATTTTTATTGTATTGGGAGAAATCTGTAATGTCATATCAGTTATGGTTCCATCTATGTCCAGAATAACTCTCTTAATCATATCTTCAAATTTTATATACAATTTAATTCTTTGTGTTCGTTGAAGGACAGGTCTGAAGTAAAAAAAATAGCAAATTCGAGGATAAACAACATGTTCAGCTTGAGCAATGTTTGTGCCAATAAAGAACCAGTTTTAAGTAAACGCTATCTAATATTGATGGAAAAAATTGCCCTTAGATCTGACGTAACCATACCAAGAAGAATAAAGTTACTATACTGTAAAAACTGTAAAAGGCTTTACAAGGATAACAGCAGGATTAGGATAACTGCAAAAACATTGAAAATTACCTGTATTGCCTGCGGTGATATAAGAAGGATCGTATTAGATTAATCATTCAGGGTTTCTATTTGGAAAAGAACTTTAAATCCCTCTAACGTTGCCTGAATTTTATCGGCAAACCATATGGAATCTTCGGTGGTTGCATTTTCACCCCACTCATAAATAAGATCCT
>JAJYDZ010000051.1 GCA_021790415.1 Thermoplasmata archaeon
CCTTCCTGCATTTCCTTTTCCATTTTTTCTTTAATCTCTTTCCTCTTTGCATCCAAATTTTTTTCGGATAGGAGATCCTGATTAAGAATATAATCAAGATCATCCTTTATGCTCTTCTGTAACACCCTTAACAGGTTTATCTGGTTTATGTCAAGCCTGATAGAGTTGAAACTCTCCGTTATCGGCTGTTTTTTCTGTGCTTCAAAGGCTGCCTTAATAAACCTATCAACAGATTCATAGAATGATTTTATGCGAGTTATAGTCTCTTCCTGGGTGAGATTTCCAATTAGCTTTTGCATATCATCTATCTGCTTCTGCAGTTCCGGAATCTTTGACTCAAGTTCATCCAGTTCCCTGTTCTTTTCAGATATCTCTTTTTTGAGATCGTTAAGTTGGTTCCGTGCGCTCGATCGTTCCCTCGTTAGAGATTCAATATCTTCTTTTGCATCAGATATCTGGAATGTCTCTTTCAGGTTTTCCGCTACCATTTCAAGGTATATCGGATTAGATGGGTCACATAACTCCTTTATGAAGTCCCGATTGTTCTTGTATTTGTTGAAGATGAATAATGCTGCCTTGGGATTTTCCTTCAGATAGGAATAGAGTTCCTGGTTCGTAACAGTGTTGTTGAAAAGGAATGATGGTACCTCAGTTATATGAACGGAGAGTGTCTCCTTTCCTTCATCATTGTCCTTCCCCACAATCTGTAGTACACACCGATGCACAAAATCCTGATCAAACGAAATCTTATGATCAGTCAGTATTTTCCAATCCTCATTTTTAATTCTGACGGACTTTAATAAACTGACAGTCATGCTCTGTGATACATGGCGTAATACTATAAAAACATTTGAATTTACTTCTTTTAATTTATAATTGTATGACATGCTTACAGATTTTATGCCTCTATCGTTTGCCCTATAATATACTTATAAGATCGAACCGCCATGTAGAAATCAGAGTTTAGTCGCTTAAACTATGATAATGTGTTTTTCCTCGTGTAATGCGAGGTCTCCTGCCGATGGAATTTTCAACCCAAAATCAGTCATCATAGTCTTATCTTAAGACTATGATGGAAAACCATCGAGGGATACGTTGTTGAGTGTGACTGCAAGTTTGAATGGATCATCGGTTTCAACTATCTGTGGTAAACTAAAATGAACATAAAACATATAGATATTCACAGATCTATTTTTTCTTTCTTAATAGATAGGTCTTATCATAAAAAGCTACCAAAGTAAATGCAAAATAGTATATCATAAAATAGATTATGGCACTTATAAACGGAATCAATGCAAAACTGATTTGAAACAATAACAATATTAGGGATATTCCAAGTAAAAATATAATTGGAGAATATAGCAGAAGAAGCAGAGTTGACCGTACATCTTCTATTTCTCTCAATCCTGTCAGGATAAGAGGAGAAATCGAAATCAGGAGTGCATCTGCTTCGATAATAGAACTATATAGGAATGCCATTCTCTTTTAGCAATTCTATTACCATATTATACATCTTTGGTTGTTCCTTTTTCATCTTAGATAGAAGCCTATCCAAATTTGATTCGTCCTTATACAGACCATACGTGATTATCTTGTTAGCTATCGATTCAGCAGCCATCATCTTTGGTGATAAAAGAATTGGCATAATTCCCTATCACTATATCACATCGCACATACTTAAGAGTTATCCCGATTATCCTAAGACCTGTCTACCACAATAGAAATCTTTAGGTATGATTTTTCTTTTCTCCATCCATCGTTCAGCCTTAAGCGATTTTGTGGCATTGGCAATAGGATAAAATTGCATGAACTGCCAGATAAGATTAAGGATTTTGTGATTCAGAATCTGATCAATGAGCGCCAATTGATCGATATTCTACCATTATCACTCGAGTGGTATTCCCAACCTTGGCTTACCGCTGATCAGATAAGGATGAGATTGCAGAAGCAGTGAATATGACTCACCAAGCCATAGATAAGAGGCTAAAAGAATTGCAACTTTTAGAAAATTTTCCAAAAATTGTTAAACTTTCCGCACTCTACCAGGATGATTTTGAGATACCGATTTTCCTGCCCATACTTCAGAGTATTCTCCAATCAATAAATAGGCTTTAACAAGGTATTGCTCGTAATAATATTTTTATAAGATTTATTGCTCCATTCATATGGATAAAGACGGTTATGGATGCAGGGATGACATTGTTGATATCTACGTTTCATTCCCAAACGGACAAACTTATCAGGTTCTTAAAACATGGATAGACCTATTATGTAAGCAAATGGCGGGAAAGGGATATCAAAACGTTAAGGATGTGGAAGAGTGGATAATGAATGGTTGTTCATTCGAAGACCTTCGTAACTATATCGGTTTGATGGAGATACCTAAACAAAGGCCTGTAGATGTGAGAATTATATGGCGAGGTGAAGAGTTAGCAAATTTCTCTAAAAGAGTAATTAAAGGTAGATACGGTTTAAATACACGAGTTAAAAGTGAGAAAAACGTAAGGCTACCAGAGTCTCAGGGCCATATTAGAATTAAAAACGAAGTCGTTGACTATCTAAGAAAAATTGGTATTGAAGCATATCCGGAAGTTGTCTTCTATGAGAATGCTCTAAGTGATTTTTACGATTGGCAAAGAAAAGAACTTCGAAGCAAATCAGATGCAGACGGTATTTTTGGCTACGGGAGTGTTGGGTTTGGAAATTTCAAACAGAAATACGGTCAGCAAATAAGAGCAGATGTGGCTGGCTGGATAAGTAATCCTGATGGGCGATTCAACTATCCTATCATCGCGGTTGAAGTAATGAAAAGTTCTAGCCTCAGGGAAGAGATATTAAACTTGAAGAAAATCCACGGATTAAGTGCTGTCTATACCGTCATAGTAGATGTTTATGGTGAACTCTACGGAACTATAAACAATATACCAATTGTTTCCATGAAAGATTTTGAAAAAGGTATACCGAAGCGAATAGAACTTGTCAGAGATGCAATAATTGCAAGGAAAAGCGAGCATGAGATTTTTGAGATTGGAAGAAAATTTAACGCTGTGAAACTGCCCTGATGAATATTGGGTTCAGCAGTATCCACTTAATTAAACAACCGAATGTCTGTCTATCCGCGAGAATCAGGATTTGCTTATCGCCGTACATAGAGTTGCCTGGATTGGAACCAATGATCTCTTCCATGCCAGTGAGATACTGCACGGGAACACTATTAGCTCTAGTGGCAAATCCATTAGAGGATATTACAGTTATTGAAAAGGGATTCTATGGCATTGGTGATACCATCCTATATACCCATCCTTTCAGAGTGGTACCGATAGATCAGCATCTACTCCAGGATCAGGGTGAGGTGGTGCCATGGCCAGGATTTGAAAGAGAAATGGAACCGCTATCAGATCAGTTTGACATTCGTTTTAACCCTACAAAATCCTATATCCTGAGTATCTGAATGTCAAACACATTTATCTTTGACATTCGTTTGACATTCATTCTGAACCTACGAAATCCTATGTCATGAATACATGAATGTCACTATGTCACAAAATAAGTAAAGTATAGTATAGTATAGATCAGAGATCTCCTTTTGACATTTTCCATGACCCTATACCTTTTTTTACAAAAACTCGAAAGTTTGACATTCGTTCATTCAAGACCCTGTAAAATACGGTGTCAAACCAATGTCAAACCAATGTCAATGAGACCATGAAAATATAACAGAGAATTAGTAAAACAAAGGGTCTGTAGTGAATGTCAAAACGAATGTCAAACTTTTGACGTTTGACATTCAGTTATTCAAGACCCTGTAAAATCCTTATTCTGACCTGAAATTAATCGAGAATATTATCCAGATCGTCATTGTCCTGGTCGTCGTACTCTTCTGAGGTTGAGGAGTTGTATTCTGTTGTTACGGGGCCTTCTTCACTCTCATACTGGCTTGTTTTATCCCTGGGATTTTGTTCTTTCTCTTTGTCTTCCTCTTTGTATTTGTATGACTGCTCCTCTCCGATCCTCAATGTTTTTTCAAGCTCATCCAGTATGGGATCTACTTCTCTTTTGCCATCGGCCTTATCTTTCTCTTTTTCGTCCACTGCATCGAATCTCAGTCCCCATTTGTTGCCCCGAACCATTCCTGAAAAGTCAGGGAGTGCATTCTTGATTATTGAATTAAACTTCGAAGCCTCAAAGAACTGCCTGAATTCCCCTGGAACTTTTTTCCACTCTCTCTTTCTGGTTGAAGTTCCTGAGCCCGAAGATTCACTTGTATCAACTACATCTATCTGGTGGACTTCAGCAACAAAGTTAGAAAGTTCCTTCCGCAGATCACCGAATTCAACTGAAAAACTTTGTTTATCTCTCGATTGTTTGAATATGCCAGGTCCGAAATCGTCACCTATATCGTCCCTGTTCTCCTTCAGATACTCGTACAGTGCAAAGAGAACGAACTTTATTGGGTCGTTCTCCCTTGCCATTGCCAGATTTTCGATACTGGGCTTCAGTGCCTTGATTACCTGGTCATGGCAACCCACAAGATTGGCAATGGCAATAACAGGAGCATAGGCTTGCCTTTCCCTTCCTGTAAAATCTGTCACGCTGTCGTATGCCTTCCTTACCTTATGGGCATTAGTCAGATACAAAGAATAGAGGATATCAATTAATGACCTGTTCTTTGAAATGTACTCCGTCTGCTCCATATTTATGGATTTCTTGGGATCCCTTTTGATCCATATCCTAATAGACCGACTCAGTGTGGAGGGACGGGTCATTGCCATATACGGATCAACACATACCTTAGGCCCGTAGGGGTGGAAAGATTCAACAGAAAAGTCTTTTCCCGTTGCCCGTGGTATGGTTGCGGACTTGTTGAATGAACCATCCAGAACCAGATTTAAGACCTTGATTTTGCCCCGATCTTTCTCATCTGGATCAATTTCATCAATCAGGAGCGAAAAACCGTACTGAGCCAGTCTGAATAATGTTGCTTCTGTAGGGTCAAATATGCTGACTGGATAAGGTATCAGTCCACATGTCATAAGTGCTGTTGTTCCTCCTGCATCTGACCCTGCCTTCCCGAAGATCACTGGTGGGAACTGAGCAAACACACGGTTGAAATGGGATGCTATTATCCAGCATGAAAGAAGGCTTAATTGATCTTCTGGGAGTGTCAGAATCTGGGAGACAACATTCCGAACGAGTGTGAAGACCTTTTCAATGGGTGTGTTTGTAGGGTTTTTTGCCCTATTCTTATGGAGTAACAATTTGCTGTTATTCAGGAAAACTTCTGCCGAAAATTCCGGTTTTAGGGTTTCACCATTTATCCTGTCATGCTCCATCCGCTGGATATTCCCAAGTTCATCGGAATAAAGTGTTCTCCACGTCGTGATCCACTTAATCTCACTGTCACCTGTCTTTTTGTTCACTTCCTGAACCATTTTCCGAACTGGCACTGACTGGATCGCAAAAAACCTGCCCTTGATCAGCTTGAAATCATACAATGGATTGTATGTCTGATAGTCCTCTATTTCCTCTTCTGCAGGGCTTTCACCTTCAGAATGGGAAACCTTAAAAACCTGTTTACCTTTATTCTCTTGCAGGTTTGGTTGATCTGGGCTTAGCCGGCCCTCTTCAGCCTTCATGGTTTGCCCTCCTTTTGTTTAACGTCCATTTCCCTTGCTTTCTTTCGCAGTCCCATGAATAAACCGATAAACTCCTGCTCCGGCATCGAATCTTTTGACATTTCTATAATGGATTTCAGTGGTTCGGGGAGCTTTACGGCTTGTTCTTTGAGGGGTTTTGTATTAATCATTTCACATCGCCGATCCGTACAATTAACCCATTTTTGCCGATTCTTTCATACTCCACCACGCTTTTTTCGTTTATTCCCTGTTCCTCTTTCAGATAAAATGGGATAGGGACATACATGCTCGTCTTAAGAATCACGGGGTGTTTCCCGCTCCTTCTCGCCATGTTCCATGTAATATTTCAGTACTATCTTTAGACTCATTATTCAAAAACATGGCGACCTTTATTTACATAGAAATATTTAAGTAATTACTGCGGTTAATCCATTGTGAAGAGCCTTCCTAATAATAGTCCGAAAGAGCCCATAAAAAACAATATACTCTGGCTTCTCGAGGAGGGCTATCGCTTTGATATCACTTTATTTTATGAAATCTTGGGCAGGTTTAGAGATATGCCATCAGGGAAGGATAAATACAGAGGCATTGAGAGGGCTTTAAAGGCTCTGAAAAAGGAAGGCTGGCCCATAATTAAGGAAACAGACAACAATGGGATAGCATGGTACTACGCAGGGCACGGTTTTACTGAATTCTTAATTAAGCGGCTGGTTGAATATGCAAGCAGGATCCCTACGATGATCAAACAGCTTGAAAAAATAGACGACCTTTATAGTTTAGACATTGCTTTGAGAAAGAGAGCTGGTGAGCGTATATGGGTTCCAAGCCCTTCAGTTAAAAAAACGGTTGCCAGGCGCAGAATTCCCAAAAAAGAATTCAAAGAATTCAAAGACGCATTAAAAGATATTTACACAAGCGTGACTAAGGCAACCTCATAATTGCCCGATCCGCTCCGATTGCGCTTACAAACTCAAACCCCTGATTGAAGTACTC
Organism: Thermoplasmata archaeon; assembly: GCA_021790415.1. The sequence goes on from JAJYDZ010000051.1 coordinate 6,630, forward strand.
GTCCACATGCGCGATTGGAATCATTACCTGTTTGTTCTTTCTCTTGCTAATCTCCTTGGCATCCTGCATGGCTTTCCTTCTGATTGATTCTGGGTCTGTTGCATTGCCTAACTTCTTCTGAAGTTCTCTTTGCAATTCCTCATCGTTCAGTTCCATCAGCTTGTCTGCATCCTCCTTGGAATAGCCAAATATCTTCATTAGGACGGTTGCAGTGAGTGTTTTCTCTATGGATTGCTTATCCTCTTCAGATAATCCTTTACTCTCAGTCTGTAAGAACTTCAAAGATTTAGCATATTTATCCCGCATGTCCTCTAACACGTCTTCAGGTAATTTCTTGTCAGTGGTATATTTTGATTCCATATTTCCTGAATGCCCCATCCAGAATACTCTGTAATCACGGGGAAGCCCGATCTTTGATTCAGCTATAAGAAGCTGGGTATCGAAGTATCCCCTCAGAACGTATGGCCGGAGGTTAAAACCTGCCTTCCTTATTGGCATCCGTATTATGTCAGATATGTTGATTGTCCGGATAAATCCCGTTCTGAGCTTTGATTTTGACGCAACTATAAGGGGAGAATCCCTTGTTATGTTCTCACCCGATCTCAGCCTTTCCTCAATGTATGTCTTGAGGTAAGAGCAACCCTCATCCCCTATGAATGAAATGTATGCCTTTCCTGTCTTTGAAATCTCACTTCTGACATTTAGGATAGCAGGTACCCTGCTGAATTTCACCTCCCCATCTTTAATTTCCATCTCTGGTATGTCGCCAATCCTAAGGCCATCTTCTGCATGATAGTCGCCTATGACCTCAGGTCTTACCCCTGAATGTGCCATCAGAATGCAGCACGCCCTTTCCCTTGGATTTCCTGCTTGAAGAATTCTTTTCAGTTCATCCTGGGATGGCACTCTTTCATCCTTCAGGGTCTTGGGAATACCTGCATCAGATATCAGTATTTTACGGGTCAGTGACTTATTGTTATACGCCAACCATGACTTTACGCCCTTCAGGATGGAAGAAATATAGTTAGGGGTAAACCCCTTTCTTTCTTTAGTGTCCATCTCCATTTCAGTGACAAAGTCATCAATAAGATCGGTAAGGCCTTTATCTGAAAGTTCCAACATTCTATGGGGATCGGTCTTCATGATTGAACAGAATGCTTCCATTCTCCTGAGATTGACGTCGGCAGTGATCTCTGATCCCCTCTTCATTGAATTATACCATCTTTGTAGTTCAGAGTTCAACTCTATTCTTTCAAACTTCCTTTTTGCCATGAGATGACCATGCATTGGAAGTATATAACAGTGTTTAAACCGTATAGGGTGTTAACACGACCGGCCCCATTCTTTTATTGGTTCCAATGAATTGGTTCTAAGAGACAAAATGCTATGCGTTCATTCATTGCTTTATTTGTGAGTATGGATATTTCCATTTTATTTCATCAATTCTTTTGGTCGATTTGATATTTAATGCTGGTTCATTCTTTCTGACTTTAGCTGTTAGACGACAGATATTTCGGAACGCGAGAATAAACTGAACTGGATTATCTTTAGCCTGACTCTGCCAGCACTGCCCTCTATTAACTCCTAAAATTACAGTAATATTGATTAAGAGAAATATAAATAATAGTTCTTCATGAATCTGTAATTCCCAATGAACAGTTATCTTTTGATATCATTTTCATACAGATCTGCAACATACACACCAATTGGCAGACTAGCAGTCAGTCCTGGTGATTCTATACCAATTAGGTTTACGAACCCTGGCAAACCATTGTCTGCTTCGTGCTTAATGATGAAATCATTAAATGAATTGCCCGTCGATTTCAGCTTTGGTCTTATCCCGGAAGAATCTGGGTGAATATTACAGCTGACAATAGACGGGAGATACCGCTTGACCGCGTCACGAAATTCTCTCTCACTGGATTCTACCTTGTAATCGATGCCATCAACAAAGTATGTGTTGGGACCCAGTC
>JAJYDZ010000052.1:0-1394 GCA_021790415.1 Thermoplasmata archaeon
CCGCAATAGCCAAAATAACTTTTTCTATTACCCTAACTTTTGTTTTCTGAAAATTCCAAGATCCTAGGATTAACAAAATAAAACCAGATATTCCTATTAACGAAGCAACGAAAACAATCCCGTAAACGAATGATAGGCTAATTATTGTAATGTTTGGTCTGTCGATTACAATGCCAATAAGAGTTATGAAAAAAGTAGTTGAAAATAAAATGAATCCGAGGCCAATTAACAATGAGTGTGTTATCTGATAACCCTCATTCTTTGAATCAGTGGTCTGGACATTCTCAGCCCGGTACTTATCCAAATATCTGAGAGTATTCTCTGTTAACCCAAGAAGAACTGGAATGCCTATTAGTTTATCTGGTAGATGACCGCTTATAAGCGAGATAAGTTTATTCAGCGTTTCCTTATTGGAAATATCAAGATATTTTTCTGTAATAAGATAGAGAAACTTACCTTTACTTTCGGCCTCTATATTACCAAAATCCAGGGTTTTAAGAAGCCTGATCTTGATGCCGTTCTTTGTAAGCTGCCGATAAATGTATATAAAAACTGAATTTAAATTTTCGAGATCAAATGACTTGACAATCTCAACAAAGAATTTTCTGTTATCTCTGAATGCTTCCGTAATGCTATTTAGTATGTTATCCTCTTCCTTGTTTTCTGATGAAAATGTTGAATTCGAATGGGATGAATCTCCAAGGTACTCAATCAATTCTCTCATCTGGTCATTAACCTCAGATTCATCTCCCATAGTATTTATAGTGAGAATCTGTAGATAAATGTTGGGTGAATTTGATTTTTTAAAAACTACCCCTCATCAGCAAACTTGGAACGTAGCATGGTTTCTTTTTCATCATTAGATTATGGAACGATTTCTCATGTTATAATATCGGAGAAAAGTCATTAAACGGACCGGTTTCTGTCTATGCTGCGATCTCTTTATTAAAGGGTTCAGGTACTCCATTTAATTGATATATCTAGCTAATTTGGGTTATTAGCACTCTATTTCAGCATTAATCGAAGTCATATGCATCAGTTATGTCCCATCCAGATCCTAATATGGAAGTAATATGATATTCAACTACTCTCCTTCTGAGACCAAAGAAAATCTTTCAAAGTCACATGTCATTAAATTTCTGCCAAAACAAACTTGCATGTATCCATCATCTGGAAACTTTGCTATGAATAACAAATTACGAATTCTAACAATTTCTATAGATTCAAAATAAAGCGCTTTAGACGCGAGAATCTCACTAATAAACTATTGCTGTACATATGCAAAATTATCTCTCTTCACAAGGCCTATACGCAATTAAAATAATGAATTAGGTAATCTCGATGTAAAGAGGATATACAGAGAAATGACAAAGATTCTTCTTACTGGGCACAAA
>JAJYDZ010000052.1:1404-8589 GCA_021790415.1 Thermoplasmata archaeon
TCCAATTAAGAACGAAAGATATGATTTTATCGTTCATTTTGGAGCCAGGACTCTTATTAGAAATTCCCTGGAGAAGCCCTATGAATATTTCCTGGATGATCTTGATCTAACTTTGAGAATGCTTGAAAAAGCCAGAAAGGATGGTTCTTTGATCATTTTTCCAACATCAGGTTCAGTCGAAGAACCAACTAATCCGTATTCACTAGCGAAAAAAAACTCGGTAGAGTGGATTCAACTTTACGAAAAGCTTTATGGCGTGAAATCTGTAATACTTAAACTGTACAATATCTATGGTGAAGACAGCGGAAAGGGCGCATTATTCCTTTTTTGTAAAGCTGCAGCCGAGAATCCTGAAATAGTAATATTTGGAAATGGTGAGCACGTTCGTGATTACACTCATGTTTCAGATGTTGCAAGATTGATTTATAGAATAGTCTCGGGTCAATTGAAGGAAGGCATATATGAAGTTGGTACGGGAATAGGTACTTCCGTCAATCAACTTCTTTCGCTCGTTGAAAAAGTATCTGGGAAAAAATTAAAAGTTACTTATAAAAATTATGTCGTTCAGGAAGCAGAAGAATTGTATGCTAAACACTCAGTCCTAGAAAACCCTATTAAGATTGAAGAAGGAGTTAAAATGGTATATGACACACTTGTTCGACAAGCACATTTGGCCTGAAAGAATTATACAAGTATTCAATATTTAGGTTGATGGGTCCTTTAATTTCTGTAGTTATAACGGCACATGATAGAAAGAAATACCTTATCAATGCCGTGAAATCTGTTCTAAATCAGGACTCGGATAGGCATAACTTTGAGATTATTGTAGTCAAAAACTTTAACGACGAAGCGATCGATGCATTCTTAGAAAAAGAAGGGATAATCCGTATCTACACGGATGAGCAATCTTTTGGTGCAAAACTTGCGATTGGAATCGATAACTGCAAAGGAGAGGTCATTTCCTTTCTGGATGATGATGATGAGTTTTCAAGCAATAAGATTTCAGTATTGATCGAAGTATTCAAGAATAAGAGAATAACCTATCACCATTCTTCAATTGAGGCAATAGATGAATCAGGAAATGTCCGTGCTAATGGATTATCTAAAAACATTCCAAAAACCGTGGTTAAAGAAGAAATTAAACCAATTGATTTGAAGCTCGTAATGAAATATAAACTGGACTGGTACATGAGTGCAATCTCCTGCCGCGCATCTGTACTGAAGAAACGTTCTGAATTTATAGGGGGCCTCTCAGCATCTTTGGATAAATTGACATTTCTTACTTGTGTGGAGTCAGGCGGTACTATTTTTTTTGATTCTAGACCTCTCACCAAATACAGGGTACATGAAAGTCTAACGACTCGCATAACAGATAGAAATAACTTCCTGCGGGCAAGAAAAGAATTCTACTTGCGCAGTTTGAATAGTTTGATGCAGGCATCAAATCATTTCAATAATAAAGCATGCATAAACATGATAAAATGGGAAATCGTACATGGAAACCTTCTTGTCTATTTCTTTAGTGATGATTATACAGACAAAATAAAGACATCATCTATAATCAGATATCTACTTATTTCCATTACTAAAGGTTTAACCGTCATAACTTTTTGGTCCACTATGGATCTACTCAGGAAAACTTTCCCTTCTATGATTAGATCTTCATACTATAGGAGATCAATGGACATGTTTCAGAATTTCCATTCATAGGAAATGGTAAGGCAGTGTTATTTATTGGCATAATAAAAACTACAATCGTGTTTAATGAAAGTATCTATCTAGTTGTTACTTAATCTTGCGGGAAACACCTGTAGTGGCAGACCTAAAATATTGTCTAAACTCTTTGTTTCTTTTATGAAAGATATACCATGCGTTATTCCTGTCAATATCATCAGAGACCAAAAGGCCATTCGGCTTTAGATGATCCTTCGCCCAGTAATACTCAAAGAGCATGTGTTCTTCTGTATGTAATGAATCGTGTATAAAAATATCTGGTTCTTGATTGATGTTGGCTAGAATATTCTTGGAATCACCTATTTTTCTATCCCAATGATTAAAGTAGGACGGTGTGACAAGCCAACCTACATCAACGTCGATGTTTTGAAGGTGAACCTTTTCATCAATGTCTATGCTTTGGAGTCTTCCTTTTCCATTCAAAGATAATGCTGTCAGTATGACCTCTGCTGAATAACCATGCGCGATACCAGTTTCAATTATTAATTCTGGCTTGAATTTCCTTATAAGCATAAACCCTATCCCATGAGTTCCCTGCAAGCCCCAAAGGTCTTTACGCCATGTCTTAAACTTCTCTCTAAGCCTGGAGTAGATTTGCGAGCCAACTTCATTTAACTTATTCATATCTTCTGGTTCAAATACACCAAATTTGTTTGACCAATAATAATAGCTTATTAACATCCAGGCAGTTCCTAAGCAAACATTTTGGAATCTATATCCTTTTCTAAATTCCAGGTCGATAGATTTGAAACCGTCGTCCCTGTATTTTGCTAGGTCCCGAATTATCCTAATGGGATGTTTGACAGAGCGATATACGTATATTGATTTCTTAATGTTATTGGTCAAGTTCATAATTTGGTCTGTATGGTACTAAACATAAAATATGTTCTATAAGGTTTTGAATCATCACACTTTCGGGCTAATATTAGTCTTAGTCTTCCAATCATCCCCACTCAACCTAAATTGAATGTTATTATAAAATAACCATATATTCATTCAGAATAGGATAAGAGGAACAAATCTGATCGAACAAATTGAAAATTGAACTAATGGTTTTTCAGTAATTTAGATTTTTTCGGGTCTAACAGATAAATTATTCCAATCTTTAAAGCCCAGAGTTCTGAAAATGGGTCTACTGGTCTCTTTGCCAGTATTAATTTTACTATCGCAACGATCATTTCCCTTTTGTGGTGGTCAGGAAGGTCTACTAAAGTAGAAATCCGTCCCACGGCCATTTTTTGCTTAAAAAAGAACAAAAACTTTTGTTTATTTAGTTTATACAGTTGATCTATTAATAGCAACATTGTTTTATCTACAGGATATCCCCGAATTTGCTTTGTCGTTCTCTTCATATGTATTCTATAAAGGGACAAATTAGCAGAATCAAATAACAGGTCTTTAGAAGAAATCAGAGCAAAGAAAAATAAAACAGCATCTGGCTTATCATTTATCTTCAGAAATAGATTTACGTTTCTAGTTAAAATATCCTTTCTTATTGCCATTGAAGTTGAATTCATGTCTGGGACAACACCATTGTAAACTGAAGACTTTGAGATTTTTTCAGAATTTTTTACATAAATTATATCAGAATTCTTGAAAACTGCAGCGTTTTTAGATTCTGTCAGCCTGTTCAGAAAAACACCATTCTCATCAATGTATCGAAATTGATGTTTATAGTATCCCAAATTAACAAATTTATTAAACATTTCCAATACCCGCTCGAGACGATTTTGCTGATAGATGTCGTCGTCATCCAAAAAAGATAGAACATTCCCTCTGGCAGTAGATATGCCTAAGTAAAGCATCTCCCCCATAGAGCACACATTAGGCGTCAATACTAGCTTAATGTTATTGGTCATTGCAAATTGATCTATTTCTGGATCTTCAAAATTTTTACACAGAATAATTTCGTATAACTCCTTTGACAAGGACTGATTCAATACAGAATTCATGCTTTCAAAGAGGAATTGCCGCCTGTTATATGCTGTAATTATTACAGATATATAAATTGAAGTTTGATTTTTGTCAAAAGTAGCGCTCTCCGAATCCATGCTTGACATACTCCTCAGTTATTTTTTGCACCCTAATATTCCTAAATTGATAATAATTTCCTTCTTTTAGTTTAATTTCTAGAATGCCTTGTAACCGATTTTTCTAATAGATTAATTTAGGGTCTTATTGTTTCGACTATAGTAGTCCAGTTAGAGACAAACAAGACTCAATTGATGTACAAATAGATCTATTCCCAATGCTTAAACAATCTTTTTTATATTTATTATTTCAATCTCGTCCTGTAATATCGTTGACAGAAACATTGATCTCTGTGGTAATAACTGCGTATAACCGAAGAGAATTTCTTCCCTTTGCTATACGGTCTGTTCTTGAGCAAGATGCACCGCTTGAACTTTTTGAACTTATATTAGTAACAAATATGAAGGAAAAGTTTATTCCAGCAGATACCAAAGTAAAATCAAAGGAAATTTTTGACGAATCTATAAACATGGGGGGGATGTTAAAGCGGGGTATTATAGAATCAACTGGAGAATACATAGTCTTCCTGGACGATGACGATATTTTCACTAAAGACAAGATATCTAAAATCTTGAATGTTTTAAAGACCTCAAAATTTGATTATTACCATAATGGTACTGATTTCATTGATAGCCACGGAAACAAGGCCACATATAAATGGAGAGTTACCAAAATTTCAAAAGAAATCAGAAAAAGTTGGAAGAAAAAAAACATTAGAACGTTTCTTCAAAATGGCTTAGACTTTAACATGAGTTCAACGGCAATAAGAAAAAAGACTATCGAGAAATATCTTACTTTTCTGGATCAGCTTTCGGCGAATCCGGACAGGTTTTTCCTTTATATGGTGCTGGAAGAAGGCGGTATTGTTTATATGGAAAAAAATCCACTAACGCATTATAGGTTGCATAGAAGCACTTCGAGGCCTGCTGATGCCGGGCAAAACTTTGTAAAATACTATAATACCTTGTTTACAAAATCTTTAGTAAGCATGAAACTAATTGAATCGATTTTGAAAAGAAAACAGCTAATTTTACTTGCCAATCTTCAAACAGCAAATCTTGTAGTAAGAATGAACATTCTTAATAAGACATCCAAAACTAAAATGGTAATTCCAACTCTGCGCAGCATATATCTCTTGTCCTATGATTTTTACAGGTACAATATCCTTGTAAGTTTGTCTGGTATTCTGTATCTGATTGCCCCAAGAATGTCCTATAATTTGTTTGTTAGGTTTAATAGTTGAACAATGATAGAACAACCAAATAAGTGGAAGTTACCGAGAATTGATTCCATCAAAGAGGTTCATAAAGACTATAAACTAACTTTTAAGGCAGAAAAGTGATCCAACAGATTCAAGGGTGAATTGTCATCGAAGTGCCCCTTACGGGTATAAATTAGGGAAAAGATGCATGGATATCTGTTTATATACTTCCAGTTTACTGATGGTATATGGAGATCACAGACATGTTCAGGGAAAGGTATCCTTAGTCTTACACATAATTCTGGACACTGCGCAGTCTCTTCTCTGGGTTATTATTTCTTTAAACTCGTCGCCAGAATTTTCATAATAGTAATAACGGATTTTCAGAGACGGTGAAAAGTTATACAATTATTTAAAATGCCAGTTAAATAAAACTTATAGAGGTTCAGCAAATATAACAATTCTGTCTTGTAATGTTGAAAACTTTGTATTATTCAAGAAGTCCTTTAAAGTATTGCTTTTAGCAATTATTTTCCATCCTGATTCCTGCAAAAGATCCTTCAACTCGTTAGTAGAATACAATCTTATCGATGAAGTGAATTCTGTTATTTTTCGGATATTATTTCCATTTTTTTCATAAACTACATGTTTAGATTTGACAAAGTCCTCTTCGGGAGATATATCGTTGTAAACAAGTTGAAGAGTTTCGGGGGTTTCATAGAAAGTTTTAACAATAGGAAACGTGACAATATTTTCCCGGTGCCATGTCTCAATTAATAAAATCGTAGAAGGGTGACTTAGCTTCCTTAACGAGCTTAAAAATTCTAAGTCGTCGTCACGTGTTCCGTATCCGAAGCTTATCCAATAGTTAATAATTAAATCAAATTTTTTTCCTGTGGTAATAAATGAGTCAAGTTTATGCATGTCTGCATTAATAAAAGATGGGTTTTCCTTTTCAGAGTTATGATCCCTAAACTTAATTGCCTCTTCAAGGAAGGCGTTGGAGTAATCTACGCCTGTTACTGTATGACCTAGTCCCGCAAGAGGCATTGAAATTCTACCGGTACCACAGGGTATATCTAAAATATTAATTCCTTTTTGTTTAAATCTATTAGAAAATTTTTTTTGCAATGCCTGGTCTATCATTAAAGCTATTTCTTTACCCTCTTGCATTCTAGAACGAAATTCTTTTAGGTAGAATCTGGAATTTTCTTGATATAATCTAGTATCCCATGATATCATAAATTTCATTTGTCCAATTTGTAGGATCTTTCTGAAACCATTAATCCATCGGGGTGAGTAAGAGCATCCCAAGGAAAGACTTTGCCATCAAGGTAACCTTTCCATCTTTTCAGATCCTCATCATACATTATTTTTATAAGGTCACGGAACTTTACCTTGGGTTTCCATCCAAGAATCTCGGTCGCTTTATTGTGTGAACCTTTTAAATCATCTACTTCTAATGGTCTTATAAGCGATTTTGAAATCTCCACGTGATCATCCCGGTTCAGTCCGGCTAATTCAAACGCCAAATTAACCAATTCTCTTACCGAATGTGACTCATTGGTTGCAACTACAAAGTTAGAAGGCTCGTCTGCCTGAAGAATTCTCCACATTGCTTCCACGTACTCAGGTGCATACCCCCAATCCCGGCATGAATCAAGATTTCCCAACCTTAACTTTGACTGCAAACCCAGTTTAATTCTTGCTACTGCATTTGTTACCTTTCTTGTCACAAATTCAAGACCACGTATGGGTGATTCGTGATTGAATAAAATACCATTGGAAACAAAGAGCCCGTATGCGTCCCGATAAATATTTGCAATCCAATAAGCATACAGTTTAGCGGCCGCATAGGGACTGCGAGGCATTAAGATACTTTCCTCATCCTTTGCTTCCTTGGAAGAATTCCCATAGAGTTCACTTGTAGATGCTTGATACACCTTTGCATCTCTATTGATTCTCCTTATACCTTCTAGGAGCCTGGTAGTACCAAGGCCAGTTACTTGCGCAGTTGCGATCGGTTGATCGAAAGAAGCTCCAACAAAGCTTTGAGCTGCTAAATGATAAACCTCATCTGGATTGGAAATATGGAGTGCTTCGAGCATAGAACCTGAATCTAGCAAATCAAAAGGGATCAACTTCACTTTTTCGGCGATTTGTAGATATTGTAATCTCCAAAAATTTGGAGTCGAAGATCGCCGATAAGTTCCAAAAAC